>CBFGPJ010000339.1:0-4294 GCA_965650615.1 uncultured Fluviicola sp.
CTTCCTGCTCAAACACGGTCTCCACAATCCATTTGGATTCATCAAATTCCGGGAAGAACGTATCTGCTCCATAGGTATGGTTCACATATGTAATGTACATTTCGTCCAAAACATTTAAAGCCATTGCTTCTTTGTAAACCTGTCCGCCACCGATAATGAAAATGGTTCGTTCCGTTTCGTTTTTGTAATATTCCAGACATTCTTCCAATGAAGAAAACACAACCGCTCCCGGAGCCTCATATTCTTTGTTTCGGGTTAAAACAGCATTTTCTCTATTTGGTAAAGGTCGAAAACGTTCAGGAATGGAATCGTAATTCTTACGACCGGTAACAACAATATGACCGGTTGATGTTTCTTTGAAAAACTTCATATCTGCAGGCAGGTGCCACATCAGATCATTGTTTTTCCCAATTCCGCGTTCGTTGTCCATAGCAACGATCAATGATACCTTCATTTAATAACTTTATATTCCGTTGGTGAAATGAAAACCGTCTTAGGCTGAGCTATAAATGCTTCAGGAATAGGAGCTTTTTCCACATCCGATTCGGTTCCAAAGTAACCGACCACCCAATGATATTCTCCATCAGCACCCAACACTTTATGAATTAATTGCTTGAATCCCGGCTGGATAATTTCCGCATTCTTGTATACTTCAACAGGATATTCCTGAGCATAATATCCTTTCAGTAACTTACGATAAAGATCAGTTACAACAGGATCTGAAACAAGATATTCCGTTGTTCCTCTGGAATATTCTTTGAACAAAGCCCGCGAGTCAGAAAAGAATACATCATATTTCGCTTTCGCTTCCAGATCCAAAAATCCCGGACGGTCTTTGTTGTAATCAAAATCGGGTAAAATATAGAACGGCTTCACTATGGCCTCCTGTCTGGGGTAAACCCAGGTAAACACATGTTGTACCTTGCCCAAAACTGTTTTTCCTGAAACTTTATTCACTTCAGCCATCAGCATCATTCCTCCATCCTTGGTACGATCCCGCTGATTGGAAACAAAATTACCAAGCGACCAGGCTGTCAGTTTTTTTTCACCTTTGATCTCTTTAACCTCAACCGGTTGCAACACATGCGGATGGCCTCCGATCACCATGTCAGCTCCCTGATCGTAACAGAATTTCTCCCAGTTCTTTTGAAATGCATTCGGTAAGGATTGGTATTCAGTTCCCCAATGTAAGGTACAAACGATCAGATCGACGTTCATTTCACGTGCCTTTTTAAAATCGGCTTCCATGACCGAACTATCAATGTAATTGATGATCAAGGGAGCAGCAACCGACAATCCGTTGGTTCCATACGTATAATTCAGAATAGCTACTTTGAATCCGTTCTTCTCAACCAACAACGGGTAATTCTTATTCCGCTCTTCCTTATTTCGAAATGTTCCTGTGTGTTTTACTCCTAATCGATCCAACACATCCAGTGTTTTCACAACACCTTTCCCTCCACCGTCACAACTGTGATTATTAGCTGTGATAATGACATTGAATCCGGCATCTACCAAACCTTCAGATAATTCGGGTGGTGCCGAAAATTGCGGATATCCTTTATACGGCTTTCCAGCATGTGTCACTTCCAGGTTCGCTATCGAAATATCTGCTTTTTTAATAATCGGTTTCACAAACTGAAAGCAATCGCGGTAATCGTATGCATCTTTCTTTGCGTTGTAAGCTCCGGCAATTTGACCGCCGTGCTGCATAATATCCCCGACAAATAAAAAATTCAGCCGGGATGAATCAGATTGTGCGTGCGAAACAACAAATCCGAAAGCAACCGTGAGTATGCTTAGAAACTGTCTCATATTATTTTTCAAATTTAATAACCAGTGTTTTGTCGGTTCTGACCAGGGCACGCAATGCTTTCTCCAAAGGAGCTTTTGCCCGTTCCGGTAATTTCAGGCGATTCCCCGAAGCAATCATTTTGTTTCGTGCTTTTCGTTGCAAACTCGCCCGTTCATAATCCTTCCACTCGCCATTTTCCAGGTACACTTCCGTTCCTTTCGGATTCAATGAAACGGAAAGCAGTTCAGGCTGTGGAATGACAATGGTTAAGGTATCGTCTTTAGGAATGAATTGAAAATCCTTTCTTTTCAGATCTACTCCATACAACAATTCCCCTCTGACAATCAAAGTCAGGCGTCTTTTGACACTGGTAGGATGCAATCCATGTTTGAATTGGTTCGGGTCAGTTAATTTATCCAATGTTCCCCAGATCACTTCGCTATCCGATTTGTAATATTCTACTGTATCAACAACGGTTTCATCCTGGAATTTCAGGGTGTTTAATTCCAGGATCGCACGAATTTGTTCGACTTTCAACGGAGTTTCCTCCAAAACAATGTCATCTGCAGAATCGCCCTTGAAAAACAATTGATACACCCAGTAAGCACCAAAGGCGATCAATGCAACAAGGACCAATCTAATGACCAATGTTCGTATTTCTTTTATCTTTTGGAGTTTCATGTACGATTACTTGTTCAAATCCCAGGTTCTTATAAAAATCAATAATAAAGATCTTTGCATTTTGCTCTGCTTCATCCAATATATCCAGTTTTTGAAGGTCTTTGCGAATGGATTCTTCTCCTTTCTTTAACACTTTTGATTTATCCAACTGCGAAAAATCCGATCGAAAACCATTGACATCTGTCATTTCGGTACGCACCAGATCCGGGTCCATTTCAAAGGAAACGATTTCCGGTGGCGGAAGCTGAACAATAATCCGGTTTCCTTTTACTTCGATATCAGATTCTTTGATGGAATTCAGGTTTACTCCTGCTTTCACGGTTGCTTTGCAGCTCAATAAAATTTTCCGGTCGCCATACATATACCATTCTCCTTCATCATCCCAATGAATGATCTTTCCCAAAGTATATTCTGTTGTGGACAAAGTACCGATTGCGCGGATCTGATAAATTTCCGTTTCATGCACCTCCTTCTCGTCTCCACAGGAAACCAAAAACAGCGACAATAAACTTAAAAACAGCCAATTTTTCATAGTTCTTATTCAAAAGCAGCTAAACACATAGCCTGCATTCCTACAATCAATGCTTTGCTGTCAATATCAAATTTCGGGTGATGTACTCCGTAAGTGATACCCAAGTCTTCATTCCGGACTCCCAAACGGAAAAAACAAACCGGAATTTCCTGTGCGTAGAACGAAAAATCTTCGGATGTTAACCGGATCGGCAGTTCTTCTACCCGCTCTTTTCCGAAGAAATTCGCACTTCGTTTCATCATTTTATCCGTCAAATCCGGATCATTTTCCAAATAAGGATAGCCTTTCGATATCTCCAGGTCGGCAGTAGCACCAAATTGCTCACATGTTGAATGAACGTGTTTGGCGATCATATCGAGTGCTTCTTTTCTCCAGGTTTCATTCATGGTACGAAACGTTCCTTTCAGGATCGCCTTTTCGGGAATCACATTCGTTGCTCCCAATGCTTCAAAATGTCCGAAGGATAAAACGCAGGGAACTTTCGGGTCGCATTTACGGCTGACAATTTGTTGCAAACCTGTCAGCAATTGCGCGCCGATCATAATCGGATCAATTGTTTGGTGCGGCGTAGCTCCGTGGCCACCTTTCCCATTGATTGTAAGATAGACCTCATCACAGGATGCCATATACAAACCTGGCCTGAATCCAACATGACCAACCTTCATTTCCGGGAAAACATGCAAAGCAAACAATTCATGTACCGGAGGATTTTTCAATGCTCCGTCTGCGATCATCAGAGAAGCTCCACCCGGATTTTTTTCTTCTCCCGGTTGGAAAAACAATTTAACAGGATGTTTCAGCAGGTTTTTATTCTCCCATAAAATTTCAGCGGCACCCAACAAAATAGCAGTATGTACATCGTGTCCGCAAGCATGCATAACACCATCAACTGTAGATTTGTAAACACAATTATTTTGTTCGGTTATCGGCAAGGCATCTAATTCGGAACGCAAACCAATACATGAATCCGTTTCCTGGTGTTTATCCGAGCGAATAAGTCCCACCACTCCGGTCCCGGCAATCTCTTTCTGATACGGAATACCGATCTTCTCCAATTGTTCAGCAACAAAGCTCATCGTGTTGTATTCCGAATAAGATAATTCCGGAAAACGATGCATATGCTCCCGGTATCCTTTGACTTTATCAAATAATTCTTTGGAACGGGTACGAATGATATGATGAATTGCTGAATCCATTTCTTGGTTATGACTTGTTATTCAAAAATAGTAAACTAATTACGAATGCCGAATTCCTAATTACGAATTATGGTTTTTTAATAGTTAGTT
>CBFGPJ010000340.1:0-4286 GCA_965650615.1 uncultured Fluviicola sp.
AAATTCCCGAATAGGATCTGTCAGGAATCATCATCAGGGTATCTTGCAGTTTTCCTTCTTTATTCCACATTTTTCCGGAAGTTCTGATTGCAGCCGGAACTGATGCATCAACGATCACATCACTTGGAACGTGCAGGTTTGTAATTCCTTTTTCAGAATTTACCATGGCGATTGGCGGGTTTTTAGCATAGACCGCTTCGATATCAGCTTCGATTTCTGCTTTCTTGTCAGCAGGAAGTGTTTCGATTTTAGCGTATAGATCCCCCAGACCATTATTTGGATTGATTCCCAGTTGTGCGAATTCGGCAGCATGTTTTTCGAAAACATCTTTGAAGTAAACAGAAACCACATTCCCAAAAATAATTGGATCAGAAACTTTCATCATAGTTGCTTTCAAGTGAACAGAAAGCAATAAGTTTTTCGCTTTTGCTTCTTCGATCTCTGCTGCGATATAAGTGCGAAGTGCTTTCTGACTCATTACTGAAGCGTCAATAATTTCACCTGCTTTTAAGGATGTTTTTTCCTTCAATACTTTAGTTGTGCCATCTGTTTGCACCAATTCGATTTTCACATCGGTAGCGTCCGGAAGAACTACAGATTTTTCACTGCCGTAGAAATCACCGTTTGGCATGCTTGCTACTTTAGTTTGTGAATCAGCAGTCCAGGCTCCCATTGAGTGTGGATGCTTTTTGGCGTAATTTTTAACGGCTTTTGGAGCACGACGGTCTGAATTTCCTTCACGAAGTACCGGGTTTACAGCACTCCCTTTGATTTTATCGTATTTTGCTTTGGCAGTTTTCTCCTCTTCACTCGTTGGTGTTTCGGTATAATCCGGTATTTTGAAACCTAAAGATTGTAATTCAGCAATCGCTTCTTTTAACTGAGGAATGGAAGCAGAAATATTTGGAAGTTTGATAATATTTGCTTCCGGCGTTGTAGCCAATTTACCAAGTTCGGATAATGAATCGGGAACGCGCTGTTCTGCCGTCAAAACTTCAGGAAAAGTTGCCAGGATTCGTCCTGCCAGTGAAATATCTCTTGATTCTACGTCAATTCCTGCTGTTGCTGCAAACGCTTTAACGATTGGTAAAAAAGAATACGTTGCCAAAGCCGGAGCCTCATCAGTCAATGTATACAGAATTGTTGAATTTGAATCTGCCATAATTTGAATCTTATTATTGATTATTGCTGTTAGGATTAATTCTTAACAGATGGTGGCAAATTTAATGGTTGAAGATTGGAATGTCAATAAATAGGTGGCTTAAATTTGCAGACTTTGAGGGATGTGTGGTGTTTGAAAAAGAGGCTTTAATTAATTGTTTGATTATCATGTTGTTATCTCAAAATCTGTTCGTAACTTTGGGAACAAGTTAATTTGGGAATTTGACAAGTTATTACCCGATCCGTTTCAGGTAAACCATCATTTTCTCCAAAGCACGAGCTCTGTGACTCATTTCGTTTTTTTCTTCGGAGTCCATTTCAGCAAATGTTTTATCCGAACCTTCAGGTGTAAAAATAGGATCATATCCGAAACCGTTCGTTCCGCGCTTTTCTGTACCGATCGAACCTTCGATTTTTCCATCGAAAACATGCACTTTGTGATTGATGTATAACGCAATTACTGTCGAAAAATGAGCGCTTCTGTCGGAACTACCGTTTAGTTTTTTCAATACAAGATCCATGTTGTCATCTGCATTTCGATGCGGACCTGCATAACGTGCGGAATAAACACCTGGTTCTCCATTTAATCCGGGAATAATTAATCCGGTGTCATCTGCAAAACATGGAATGTGCATCTTTTCAGCAAGGAAAGTCGCCTTTTGAATTGCATTTCCTTCAATGGTATCAGCCGTTTCGGGAATATCATCATAAAAATGGATCTCTTTTAAGGAAATCAACTGGAAACCATGTGGTAAAATCGCTTTGATCTCGGCGATCTTATGTTCATTTGACGAAGCGAAAAGTAGTTTCATGTTTTTTTTGAGGTAAGTTACATTTTTTTCAGGAATTCAGAACACTCGAAGCATTATACCCGAAATAATTCTTAAACGCACTGGAAAAATGAGAGAAATTCTCAAACCCAACATGCAGGTACACATCTGACGGCCTTAACTTCGTTGTTTGAAGCAGGTTCTTTGCTTCCGTCAGCCGCTGTTCTTTCAACCATTTTTCAGGTGTTTCATTGAAGATTTTTGAGAAATCGCGTTTAAAGGTCGAAATACTTCTTCCGGATAAACGTGCAAATTCAATCAGCGGAATGTTGAACAAGTAGTTTTTCTGCATAAAAGCTTCCAGGTCAATTTTGAAGGGTTCACTGAAATCGAATAGAAAACCGTAAAACGATTGATCCAATCGGAGTAACAATTCCACCGCTTCCTCTGTTTTCAACGCTGCCATTTTGGTTGTAAAGAAATCCGGTTTGTCAAAATAGGGAAGGAGCGACTGGAAAAAACCACTTATAAATGATTCCTCCGGGATTTCATATAAAGGATTTCCCGCAAAACGCTCTTGTGCCGGAACATTGTTTTGCAAAGCAAATTGCTGTAAAAATTCTTCGGTAAGGAAGATGGTGAACGATTTAAAAGGTCTTCCGTCCGATGAAGGGTGTTTGCGTGTTTTTAACAAGGTGTTTTTACGCATGATTCCCATATTACCTGCTTCAAAGAAACGTGAGCCTTCCGGTGTGAAAATTTCCATTTTTCCCGATATCACGATACTTAATGCATGGTGAACAACCAATTGCTCTGTACCGAAATGCTGCTCGTGAACACATGAGAACAACATGTTTTCCTGGAACTGATCTGCCATCACTTCGGAAGTTGGCTCAACAATACTTTATCCATTGTCCGGTCACCAAACCATTTGCGGACGAACAGGGCCGGCTTTGCCATGTATCCTCCTGAATAACGCGTTTTTGGCCGTTTAGCTGAAATAGCTTTCGAAACCAAACGCGAAATCACTTCCGGTTCCGCATTTTTTGCAATCGTAGTTTCAAATGCTTTTTTGAATTTATTTGCCATATCACCGTAAGCAGTGTTTTGTGTGGTATTCATCAGGTTGTCATAGGCAATGCTTGCCCATTCCGATTTGACTCCTCCCGGTTCGATAACAACCACATCAATTCCAAACGGTGCAACTTCCAGACGCAAACTGTCGCTCATTCCTTCTACTGCAAATTTACTGGCATGGTACCAGGCCCCGAAAGGTGTAGCAATCTTCCCTCCGATGGAAGAAATATTGATGATTTTCCCGCTTTTTTGCTTGCGCATACCCGGTAACACCAATTGGATCATTCGCGCTAAACCGAACACATTCACATCCAATTGCCGTCTCGCCTCTTCCATGGAAACTTCCTCAATCGTCCCATAGGAACCGTAACCGGCATTGTTGATCAATACATCGATCCGACCTTCTTTATCCAGGATCGTCTGAACACACGATTTCATCGATTCGTCATCGGTAACGTCCAAAGCAATGGTTTGAACTCCCTTTTTGCTTAGGTCTTCCAGTAAATCAGTTCTTCTGGCAGCACCGTAAACAATATGTCCTTCTTTTGCGAGGTCTTGAGCGAATACTTTCCCCATTCCTGAAGAAGCTCCTGTGATTAAAATTACTTTTTTCATAAAACAGAATTTTGATACTGCAAAGATGAGGTAGTTTAAAGTAATCAATTTTGCTCACAAGCTCAAATTGTTTTGTTCAGGGGTTCATTTTAGAGATAATAGACTAAAGACGTAAGACAAAAGACAAATTAAAGTCTTAAGTCTTATGTCTCCAGTCCTTTAGTCTATTTCTGGTTTTCGTTGAAACTCATCATCCAGTTGATTCCGAATTTGTCTGTCCACATGCCGAAATAATCTCCCCAAAACGTGTTGTCCATCGGCATGGTTACATTTCCTCCGGCTGACAAACCCTGGAATAAGCGATCAGCCTCTTCTTTGCTGGACGCATTAATGGAAATAGAGAAATTGTTTCCCGCTTTATAACTGGAAGCCCATTCACCACCGGTGTCACTTCCCATGATACAGGTTTCCTTACTGATCGGTAATGAAACGTGCATAATTTTCTCACTCATAGCCGGATCCATTGGTTTTCCACCCTCTTGTGGCATGTCTTTGAATCTTCCGATGTAAGGAAATTCACCTCCGAAAACGGATTGATAAAACAAAAATGCCTCTTCGCAATTTCCGTTAAAAGTTAAATAAACATTTACTGTTGCCATATGATATTAATTATTGGTTTTCACTTAATTCTTTTATTTTTTCCAGACTTAACGGGAATTTCTT
>CBFGPJ010000341.1:0-4285 GCA_965650615.1 uncultured Fluviicola sp.
TCCAACATCAGGTTGTCGATGTTGTTCTCCGTTAGAATGTTGTATTGGTGGAAATGCGCAAGGATCAATTCAAACTTGCGTTCGAACTCTTCCATGACTTCAGGATCACCAACAATTGTCAGTTCGTTACCGCGCGAATTGATCTTTAATTTTGGAAAAAAAGATCGAATATGCTTCAGGTTGGAATTGTTAACTCCAAATAGTTCAGCAACATTGGCGCCTGTAATTTCAATTTTCTTCTCTGTCAATGTGAATAAATCTTTTGTTTGTAAGTTCCGGTTGTATTATTAACCCGTATTTTTGAAACAAATTTAATTAATTTTTCAACGGATACGGACAGGTTTATCAAATGGGAATTATCACTTTGACAACTGATATGGGATTGACTGACTACTATGTAGCAGTTCTGAAGGGAAACTTATTCAAATTAGCTCCCGAAGTATCCGTTGTTGATATTACCCATCAGGTCCGTCCCTTTGACATCGCGGATGCGAGTTATTACATCCAGGCCTCTTTCAGAGAATTTCCCGAAGGAACCATCCACATTATCGGAGTAGACAGTGAACCGATCATTAACTCAAGTAATGGGGCCTATCCAAGTATTTTATTGTTCAAGGGCCATTATTTCATTTCCAACGACAACGGTATTTTTGCGCTGATCCTTCGTGAAGAGAAGCCGGAAGGCTTTTGGAGAATTGACAATGTACTGTCAAACCCGAAAGGACTTCGTTTCCCGGTAAAGAATATTTTTGTTCCGACTGCAGTTCGAATCCTTTCCGGAGAAGCTTTAAGCGAAATTGGCTCGGAAGAAACCTCCTGGCGCGTTGCCCATACGGTAAATGCTGTGATCGAAGAAAACCTCATCAAAGGCTCTATTGTTCACATTGATCATTACGGGAATGCCATTACCAATATCACCAAAGAAATCTTTGGCCGCTTTGAAGATGCTCCGTTTACGATCCTCTTCCGGAAGCGTGAATATTATATCGACGAAATATCAAGTACGTATAACGACGTGGCTCCGGGAGAACGTTTGGCTTTCTTCAACGACAATAATCTGCTTGAAATTGCGATCAACAAAGGAGCAACCGGAAATGGCGGCGGAGCAGACTCCTTGTTCGGGCTTCGTGTCCACGACCTGGTTCGCATTGAATTCACACCACGTGGATCGGCAAAAACTATTGATTCACTATTCTAAGTAGAATTGAAAGGTTGGCTTCGACTACGCTCAGCCACCTTTAAACGTATACTGAGCGTAGCTGAAGTATGAACTTTTGAACTAAATACATTATGCTCACACGAATTGTTAAACTGACATTCCAGGAAGAAAAGGTAGCCGATTTCCTTGCATTTTTTGATACCATCAATACGCGGGTAAGTTCCTTTGAAAATTGTTATGGAATGCGTTTAATGCAAGATATTCATCATCCGAATATTATTTTCACTTACAGTAACTGGAAAGATGAAAGTGCGTTGAACAAGTATCGTGATTCGGATCTGTTTGGCGGAGTTTGGTCGACCATTAAACCCTGGTTTAGCGGAAAGCCCGAGGCATGGAGTGTGAACACTTATTTTCAAGATGGTTCATTCGAACCCAACCATCTGTCCGATTAAACGTTTATAGCTACTCAAAACAAGAAGAAGCACTGCTTCTGATTACAGTGAATCGAAATTAATCAGATTCTCAATATTGTTCTTATTTTTGCCGAAGTTAATTAGATATGAAAGCACTTTACTGGAAAGAGATCAGGAGTTTTTTAGGCTCAGTCATCGGATATATTTTCATTGTCATTTTCCTCGTGTTTACCGGAATAATGCTTTGGCTCGTTAGCGGACCATCCAATTTAATGGAGGGTGAAGAAGCTGATTTGATCCCGTTTTTCAATGTTGCTCCTTATGTTTTATGCGTTCTGATACCTGCAATTACCATGCGGATGATCGCCGAAGAACGAAAAACAGGGACCATCGAACTACTCTTTACCAGACCGATTACAGATTTTCAGATTATTGCAGCAAAGTATCTGGCCGGCGTTACCTTATTACTCATCTCACTTCTCCCGACACTCATTTACTATTACAGTATGGTGAGCCTTGGTGCAGATGCCTTTGATGAAGACGGCATAGCAAAAACAGTGATCGATGAAGGGGCTACTTTCACTTCCTATTTGGGATTGGTTTTACTTGGTTCATGTTTGATTGCAATCGGTATTTTTTCTTCCGCAATTACCAGTAATCAAATCGTTTCGTTCATTATCGCCATGTTTCTTTGCTGGCTTTTTTACGATGGTTTCGACCAGCTCGGGTCATTTAACCTGATGGGTGATTTTGATATTGTCTTCCAATATTTAGGCCTTACGTCACATTACATAAGCATTAAAAAAGGAGTAATCGATACAAGCGACCTTATTTATTTTTTCGGGATGATTGCAATTTTCTTAGCTGCAACCCTAACAGTTGTTAAATCTTTGAAACGTTAATCAGATGGCTGAAAGCAATAACAAAATCAAAAAATTCTATAACTGGCTCGTACTGGCAATCATTGTAGGAGTTGTCGTATTCCTGAACATTATCGGAACTTTTCTTTATTCCAGAATCGATATGACCGAAGACGAACGTTATTCGCTTTCATCCGGTTCTATTGAGTTTTTGGAAAAGATGAAAGAAGATGGCAAGAAAAACAATAAAGTCAACCGCTTATACCTGAAGATCTACCTGGAAGGAAAACTTCCTGCTGAAATCAAACGATTCAGAAATGCCGTAGAAGACAAACTATCGGAGTTCAAGGAAATTGCGGGCGACCGTATTGAATATGAATTCATTGATCCGCTGGAAGGAACTGAAGCCGAGCAAAACAGTTTGTTCCAGATTCTTTACAACAAAGGGAACGGGATTATTCCCTTAGAAATTGTTTACCAAAAAGACGGTTCTCAAACCCAAATGACCTTGTGGCCTGGTGCTGAAATTGAATACGAAGGTTTTACAAAAAACTATATTCAGTTATTACCTGGTTCTCCTCAGGGCCAACCTGCACAATTGTCGAAAGAATTCTCTGAAACAACCATTCAAAATTCGATCAATAACCTGGAGTATATGCTTATCTCCGCGTTGAGAAGAACGATTCAGAAACAAAAACCACGGATTGCTTTCATTGGCGGACATGGAGAATTGCGCTTTGCAGAAACACAACGTGTACGTTCGCTCCTGGAACCTTACTACTCTGTTGAAGATGTGGTTATGAAAGATTCGTTGAAAGCTTTGGACGGATTTACAGGAGCAATCATTGCAAGACCAAGAACAGCTTATTCGGATAAAGATCTTTACATCCTGGACCAATTTGTCATGCGTGGAGGAAGATTGATGTGTTTCTTTGACAAGTTAACTTTTCCCCAGGATTCTTTGAACCGAACAGGAATGGTTAGTACCGTACGAACGGAACTCGGTTTGGACAAATTACTCTTCGATTACGGTATCAAGACAAATGATAATTATGTCATGGATGTCCGCTGTTCCCCGATCCAAACACCATTTGCAAAACAAAGTTTACTTCCCTGGTTTTTCTATGTTGCAGCAACGCCAACCAAACATCCGATTGCGCGGAATATTGAACCGGTAATGCTTCGTTATGTATCACAGATCCAATTGATTCCAGGCGAAAGCAGATTAGTTTCTCCGATCCTGACAAGCTCAACCAATTCCCGTGTTACTGGGATGGCGCCACTGATAAGTTTGGCAATGCCAATGAATTATGGTAAAGTTCCGATTTTGGCAGACAATCCGACATCGGAAAATAACAAAATTTGCCTCGCGGGAATGTCAGAAGGAAAATTTGATTCCCACTTCAAAAATCGCCTGACCGATGAATTTGCAAAGAACCCGGAATCCGGATTCCTTAGCGGAAGTATGGAGGAAGGCAAAGTACTGGTCGTTACGAACGGTTCATTTATTGCCAACTATTACGACTCGATGCCAAGTAAAACAGGTCAGATGATGTACCGTCCCATTTCATTCAATAACCTGCGTTACGATGAGGTGATGGCCCAAATGCGCATGCAGCCTTTGATCTACGGAAACCAGGAATTTTTCCAAAACATGGTCGATTATATGATGGGAGACAATTCCGTATTGGACATTCGAAGCAAACAAATTGACATTCATCCGATTGACAAGGAAAAAATCAAGGATCAGCGCACGAAGTACATGCTGATCAATGTGGTTTTACCTTCTCTGTTTATTATTTTATTAGCAATTTTATTATTCTACTTGCGTAAACGCCGTTACGCACGTT
>CBFGPJ010000342.1:0-4282 GCA_965650615.1 uncultured Fluviicola sp.
GCATACTTGGAAATGAATTTCTCAGATCCCGGAGATTCAATAGCATCATATTTCCCCGAATGAAAGGAGTTCAGTTTACTGTTATGGACGTTTTTGGATAAAAGCATATACCCGATATGCCATTTCGGGAATTTTTTTGGGATCATGATCCCTGCGATCATATTTGGGACAACCGAAAACTCTGTACTTTGGAGGTCCTGTTCCGGGCCTAATGAATTCTGTTGCTTGAATTTTCGGATCTGGTAAGCATTCATGGAGAAGGAAAGCGCTCTTTTTTCAACCAGTGTCATGGCAGCCGCATTGTAATAAACCATCGAGTAATCATTCAATCCGCCAACGGCTGCACCTCCCAGCGCTGTTGCCTTGATCCCGAATTGATCGTTCCAGTAATGATTATCCTGCCCCAATGAGACGAAAGGCAGCAAATTTAGACTGAAAAGTGGTAATACATATTTTATCCTCATCTTTCTAATTTACGGAATTGAAAATTGACAATTGAAAAGTTTGAATGATGAATTGCGAATTTTTGAACTCTTTAACTAAATGAATTGCGAATTGCGAATTGCGAATTGCGAATATTGAAACTTTAGCGAACAAGGTGACTGAATGCTTGCGCAGCAGCTTCAGCATAGGCGCAGCGTAGTCGAAGTCAACTCTTTGAACATTTTTTAATTAGGAATTAAGAATTAACCAAATGTCATTCTGTCAGGCTTTGCTTTTCGGTTTGCTTTTTGACGGGTTCCTTTCGTGAGAACACAAACTAAGATAACCGGTTCGACTGCTGAAGCATTAATTTATCCATTGCTTCTACTGCTTCTTTGTTGGGTAATCTGGCTCCTGGAAACCACCCCGGGAGGAAGCGATCTGATCCAATGGGGAATTCGTCCGCGGCAGTGGAGCAGCTGGAAAGGGCTGTTTTTCATGCCATTATTGCATGATCCGTTCAATGTGAAGCATCTATTGAATAATTCACTTCCGACTTTCCTGTTGTTGGCAGCAGTGATTTATTATTACCGGGAAATCGCTCTGAAAGTAGTTGTAATTTCCTGGTTGGGGACCGGCCTCATCGTTTGGTGGATAGCACAGGATAACGGAGCTTATCACATTGGAATGAGTGGAGTGATTTATGCCCTTTTCGGATTTTTGTTCATTTCAGGGTTCTTTAGAAGGATCCTCGCATTACAGGGAATTTCACTGGCAGTTATTTTTGTATATGGAAGTATGATTTGGGGGATTTTCCCGATAGAACCATCTATTTCCTGGGAAGGCCATTTCGGAGGTTTTGTGGTAGGGGCCGGTTTGGCCGTAGTATTTAGAAATCATGGCCCGGTGAGGCCAAAATACCAATATGAAGTTGAAAAAGAACTGGGAATTGAACCGCCCGACCTGGAAGGAATGTGGAGACGAAACCAGGAAGAAATTGCTTACCGGCAATATATCGAACAATTATACAGGGAACAACAAAGCCAGTACGGGCCGCAACCTCCGATTCGTGTCATTTATCATATAAATCCTACCGTGAAAGCGGATGAGGAAGAAAAACCTCAGGACGGTACTGAAAAATAATTTCAGCAATCCCTTCACTTAAATAATCCCAGGATTCAAATGGAATAGCCAATGAGATCATTTCGGAAGTCCGCAGATGAATGGGTTCTCCTGAAAGATAACTTGCCAGTTGCGAAATACCTTCGTTATGTCCTACAAGACTTACAACGGGTTCGTTCATGCCGTACTTTTGAATCACATCCAGCATTTCGGTGTGAAAAGCATCGTACAATTCTTTTGTAAGTTCAACGTTGCAGCGCTCCGTAAGGTGCTGACATATAATAGACCGTGTTTGCTGTGTTCTGGCAGCGCTCGAGCAAATAACTTTTCCCAGTGAGATATGATGCGCCTGTAAATAGTTCCCTAATACATTTGCCTGTGAGATTCCTTTGTCAAGAAGTTCACGATCATAATCTTTCCCGGTTGGCGATATTTGCTGGGTCTTAGCGTGCCGAATCAAGTTTAATGTCAACATTTTTACTAAATTTCCAACCAAACGTAAAGATAGGACGTTAAGTGTAAAAAGCAAGATTCAACATTCAACATTTTGACTTGTTAATGAACAATTTTGAACCCAAATAAATGCAAGTAACCAAACAGATATTGTTGGGATCCGCTGAGAATGATAGACGCTCGCAAAAAGTGCTCTATGAGTATTGTTACAGGCAGTTTATTCGCCTGTGCATGCGCTACTATGCCAATCATGAAGATGCGCGGCATGCTTTGAATAACGGGTTTTTGAAAATTGTGAACGGCTTGCAAAATGTTGACCTGGACGAATTGAATTTTGCTGCATGGGCAAAACGGATTATTGTAAATACCCTGATTGATGAATACCGCAAGAATAAAAATCACAATCAGGCCATAATAGCAAAAGAAACAGAGTCGGAACTGGCAAATTCGGCTGAAAAAGTGGAGAATTTAGGAGCGCTTGAATTGAATTATCAGGAAATCCTGGATCTTTTGAAAACAATTCCACCTATTTCGGCACACGTTTTTACGCTTTATGTAATTGACGGGTATAACCACAAGGAAATCGGAGATTTACTCGAGATTTCAGAAGGAACTTCCAAATGGCATTTATCTACGGCACGAAAACTGCTGAGAGACCGATTGGAATTGATGGAAAACAGGTATGAAAAACGCTTTGTAATATGAAATATTCAGGTCGACATATCAGCGACGAAGAGCTGGATCAGTTGTTCAGAGATGCACATGCCTCTGAAGGACAAGAGGCGCTTTTTGTTCCGGAGTTCTGGTCTGAAATGGAAGCCATGCTGCCTGCAGAGAAGAAAAGAAAGCGTGGATTGTACTGGATTCCCCTGAGTGCGGCTGTTGTTTTAATCAGTACGATCCTGTTTTATCCATCCAATCCTGCTCACATTGAACAATTTTCTCAGAATGAGAAACAGAATGAGAGAGGGAATGAACAGAATTCTATCATACTTCATACTCAAACTTACACTTCCCGGAGTGAGGAAAATATTTCCTCTTCTGATAACAGACAAACCCACAGTACTCAGTTTGATATTAAATCCACTTCCAGAACTCAAAAGAGAATAAATTCGAACCAGACTTTGAAAATAAAAAGTTCCCTTGGGTTAGATGATCGTGGCTCTTTTGCAAGAATCGATAAAAATAAAACTCCTGATAATGCGGTTGTAATCGCCAACCCAGAGGTCAATTCCAATCCTCATTCTCATTCTGTTTCTCATTCTGATTCTGATCCTCATTCTGGTTTAGACTCGATCAACCTGGAGAAACGCTATGAACGTGTTCCGCACGAAGAAATCGCTGCCTTACCGAAGAAAGTATCCAATGAATCAAGCGAATGGTATATGGAATTAGGGCCGACTGTTGGTCAATCGCCTTATTTGTCTCCGGAGCAAAAAAGAAATGTGGTTACAGGAGCAGTGCTTGGCGGAGGTTATACCAAACGAATTGACAATGCTTTTGTAAGCTTTGGTTTACAAGCACGCATGGAAGGTTTTGGTGGCCTGGATTACCGCGAAACAAACTTCTCTCCGAATATTGAGCGAACAGTTTCTGTAAAACAATTGTATTCACTGGAAGTTCCGTTGAGATTCGGTTACACATTCGGACGTTCGGAGCTTTCTTTTGGTGTCACACCGGGACTTCAGCTATTTATTCATGGTAAGGAGCGAATCACAGAGAATCAAATCGTTCAGCGTGAAGATTCCTTTACAGGGAAAGTGGAGCATTCCAATTCAATGACAATGGAGTGTGGCTTCCAGTATTATTACCATTTTTCTCCCAAATGGAGTGTCGGTGCGAAGATCAATGCAGATATCCTGCGACCGTTCCACACAGATTACTATTTGGGCAAATCTACCGGACTTCCTGTAAACGGTCAGATTGTATTGCGAAGAAGCTTTTTGAAGTAAACACCCGTAGAGATTGTTGCATTTGTCAGAAGAGTAGTCGATGCTTTTTCAATTATTTGTGCCGACAAAGCCCCGATTACACGATCCGTAAATTGCAAGATCGAAACAAAATAATTACCCGTCCTTCATATCTTTCGTTGAAAGCGAAAGTCTCTCTTTCCTGCTAACTGTTCCGGAAAGTGCTAAATTTAAATGGTTTGTAAAACCACTTTAAATTTGCATTTCGGATCCTGATCCCTTCTTTCCGTTGAACAGTCAGGGAAGAGAGAATTTCCGAAGGCTGTAATCGGGCAAAGGCATTTTTGCCTACTTTTTTTGCCTTGGAAAAAAGT
>CBFGPJ010000343.1:0-4249 GCA_965650615.1 uncultured Fluviicola sp.
TTTATACAATAAGGAATTCATGTTAAACATCTTTCCAAAAACAGAGGTTGTCCAACGGTCCTGGAACAACTTCAACTGGTATGCAATCCCTGTAAAATTCTTCTCCAGGATATTCGGGTCTTCAAAAGGAAGCGGATCTACTTTGAGCGGATCACTCCCCACTCTTCTCACACGTGAATAAGTATTGTTCAATGTGAATTGGTGGTGTTTTCCAAGCTTGTAATTCAAAGTTGCTACCCCTAGCACAGCCTGGTCGTTAAACGTATACAAGGTTTTGTACCAGTTCAATTCCCCGGAAGTATTCGAAAGCAATTTATTCGTGTGATTTCCGGTCCAATCGTAAATACGCGAACTGGTATCTACTGTCATCTGTTCTATATTGCTGTAAAGTGCCGAAACTTTAAAACCCAGATTCTTAATGAACAGGTTGTTCTTTTCGTATTTCAGGGTCGGGATCAGGCTTTGTTCCGTTCTATGTACTTCTCCTGCTACAATGGTCATGTTTGCCCCCTGTTGTACTTCTTTGTAAGTTGTATTTGCAATCAAACCGAACAATAAGCGGTCTGCCCATTTCTTGTTTACAACACCAAATTCCACCATTCCTGTTGCTGATTTGAAAGCATCATTGAAACGCGGAACAGCAGTTGTCTCCTCATCTATTTTCCCGGTTTTCTTGTCAAACAAGTTAATATCCACCTTGAAATTATTATCGGAATAATTGTAAAAAGCGCTGGCACTGACCATGAATCCTTTTTTAGTGGTGTATCTTCCCACCACACTGGCCTGATGTGTGTTGAAAGAACCGAATCCATAGGAAACGTCCAGGAAATTCCGGACACTGTTATTTGTCACAATGTTTACCGCACCACCCAATACATCTGATCCCAAGTTGATCGGTACCACTCCTTTGTAGATTTCAACCCGTTCCACATTATTCACCGGAATAGCATTGATGCTGAATGATTTCCCCATGACATCTGTCGGCAGGCCATCTATGAAAAAACGCACCTGGTTCCCGGTGAAGCCGCTGAGGGAGAAAACAAAATCAGAACCCAAACCACCACTTTCACGAATACGGACTCCGGTGGACTGATTCAACACCTGGTTGACGTTCAGGTTCAGGTTTTGGACCGGTTTCATATCAATAGATTCCACTGCGAACGGTTGCTCTTTGGCTTCCTGAACTTTCGATTTAGCCAAAATGGTTACTTCATCGATCTGTGCAATTTTAGTCAGAGGTAAAACTCCCAATTCCAGGACCGGTTTGTTTAGATTGACTTCTTTTTCAAACGATTCATGTTCCGAACTGTGGGTTTTCAATACATAGCTCCCATAAGGAATATTGGAAATCCGGAACTCCCCGTTCTCATCTGTTGTAGTAGCCAGTTCCGTACCTTCAAGTCCCACTGTGATGAATGGAACTGCCTGGTTGTTATCGCGTACTTTTCCGCTAATCACCCCGCTTTGAGCAAACAAAAACGGACTTGAAAGCAACAAAAAAAGAAGAAAAATATTTTTCACAGATTGTTTTTTTACCCGGCGTTCCGGATTTTTTTTGCAAAACTACACAGCATTCCATGCAGGAATCAATACCACTTTGAGTGTAAAAAAATCAGGTTATACCATCAAGAGAGTATAAAGGATTACAACTTTTGATGTACAAGCGATTTATAGTACGTTGGATTTAAGACTACGCGATTGATAATTCGAATTAAATTCCGAACTTTAAGTGAATTCGAGAGGAATGGAAACACTTTATCACTTCTGGCCGGAAATTGCTTATTACATTTCACTCCGATATGTGTTGATTGCAGGCGGGGCGTATTTGTTGTGCTATATACTTTTCCGCAACCAGTTCTTTCAGCATAAGATCCAGCTTGTTTTCCCAAAGAACAAACAAGTAGTGATGGAAACGCTTTATTCGATACAGACGACCATTATTTTTGCAACGATTTTCTTTTTGGTGGTGATCGTCTTACGGCCTTATTCGAATCTTTATGATGAAATTGCTGACTTCGGATTGATCTATTATTTATTTACGATCCCGGTTATGTTCGTGATCCACGATACCTATTTCTATTGGATGCATCGTCTGATCCACCATCCGAAATTATTCAAGTATATTCATTTGGTCCATCATCAGTCAACCAATCCCACTCCGCTTGCCGCTTATTCTTTTCATTTTTCCGAAAGTATCCTGGAAGGGATGATCATTCCCATTATCGCTTTTACGCTACCTGTCCATCCAAGTGCAATGATCTTCTTTTTACTCGGTCAGTTCATTATCAATGTTTACGGGCATCTGGGATTTGAACTGTTCCCTTCCCGTTTTCACAAAACCCGGATCGGAAGATGGATCAATACTTCGGTTGCACACAACCAGCATCATAAACACTTTAAGGGAAATTATGGTTTATATTTCCTGTTCTGGGACCGGTGGATGGGAACGCTCCGAACAGATTACGACGAAACATTTGATGAAGTCAAAAACAGAACAAAAGCTATTCATGGAGAATTACAAAGAAATCAATAAAGAACAATGGAATCAGCGGGTGGCCCCGCATGTGGAATCCGAGTTTTACGATCAGGCAGCATTCTTGGCCGGAAAAAACTCATTAAAGGAAACAGAACTTGCCTTACTGGGAAATGTGGCAGGAAAGCGCATTTTGCATTTGCAATGCCATTTCGGACAAGATACAATCTCACTCGCACGCATGGGTGCCAGCACCGTTGGAGCAGATATTTCAGACAAAGCGATCGATAAAGCACGTGAAATTGCCACAGTAACAGGCGCTGATGCAACTTTTGTTTGCTGTGATTTGTATGACCTTCCTCAGCATTTGGAAGGACAATTCGATATGGTGTTCACTTCATACGGAACCATTGGCTGGCTTCCGGACCTGGATAAATGGGCTTCGGTAATTGCTCATTTTTTAAAGCCGGGCGGAAAGTTTGTATTCGTAGAGTTCCATCCGGTGGTTTGGATGTTTGATGACGATTTCCAAAAGATTGGATACCGCTATTTTAAATCGGAACCAATTGTAGAAACAGCAAATGGCACGTATGCCGATAGGGATGCCGAAATAAAAACAACTTCCGTAAGCTGGAATCATGGGATGAGTGAAGTAATTACCAGTTTACTGAAACAAGGAATCCAATTGCAGGATTTGCGGGAATACGATTTCTCCAACTACAATTGTTTTGCACATACAGAAGAATTCGCACCCGGAAAATACCGGATCAAACATTTGGGGAATTTCATCCCGATGATGTATTCGATTGTTGGAGTTAAATCACATTAATCTTAAAAACTATGGAAATCGCTATTAAAATTGTAATTGGAATTGTAGCCTTGTTTCACGTATATGTGATGTGGCTGGAAATGTTTGCCTGGACGACCAAGGGACCGAAAACCTTCAAGAATTTCGAAAAGGAATTATTTCCCAAAACGAAAACACTGGCAGCCAATCAGGGATTGTACAACGGCTTTTTAGCTGCAGGATTAATCTGGTCGTTCTTTATCTGTAACCCGGAATGGCGCTTCAATGTAAGCCTGTTCTTTCTAATTTGCGTTTCGGTTGCAGGAATTTACGGTGCCTTAACTGCAGATAAAAAGATCTTCTTCGTACAGGCATTACCTGCTTTGATCGGGATCGGATTACTGGCATTTTCACATAAGAGCTATGAACCGGAATGTGAAGAGAAATGCGATGTCATGAAAGAACGGTTGACCTACTATTACCTTCAGAACAGCGAGCGGCATCAAATTGATACTGTATCAAAAACCGAAATCCTTAAACGGAATGACAAAGACTCGTTGATCGGGCTTGGTTTTTTTGACGTGAACGGGAAAGGAGTCGGCGTTTCTCTTTTCACGAATGAGAATCATCAGTTTACACCGGATGCAAATGCAAATTACGGATACATAGATGGAATCGGGAAGGTTTACAGTCATTCGATTACCTGGCGGGATTTTAGTGTACTCCAGACCAATAACGACAGTATCAACCACATCATCGCCTTGGGTTTGGGAAGATTAATCACACTGGAAACCGAGAATCGGATAGCCGTTGCTCCTATTCCTGTTCCTCATGTAGAAAAGACGATCCATTTCGAACCTGTGAAATAGATTGACCACGAATTACACAAAGCACGCGAGGATTTCTATTGATGCACATTTAGGAAGAACACAAAGTATAGCAGTTATTTACTCCTCTGAAAATGAGTCATTCCTCCCAAAGAATACATA
>CBFGPJ010000344.1:0-4244 GCA_965650615.1 uncultured Fluviicola sp.
ATGGAGGTGTTATACCGCAGACACCGTTGTTCGTATTGTTGAAGAAATAGCTCTTATAACCCACGCATCCGGTAGCAGTGTTTGTTACATACACTTCATAGGTAGCATTGGCACAAGGATTTATGATTTGACTGGATGCACCGATATAGTTGCCATTACGGTACCATCTATACGTATGTGCCCCGGTAGTTCCTGTTACAACTGCGTTCAGTGAGGTTGTATTGTAAGGAAAACCCGGGTTGATGGTTTCTGTAATGTTCACAATCGGATTGGCGTTGATGGTGTAAGTAATGGAAGTGGAAACCGGTGTTCCGTTGCAGGAAGTCGTATGAAATGTAACGGTGTAAACACCAACAGAACTGAATTTGCGTGTGATAACACCTGTTGAAGCATTAATCGATAATCCTGCAGGACTTGATGTGAAGGTTCCGGTTAAACCTCCTGTATTTGGATATGAAAGCCCCAGGCTTTTGCAATGCGTGTGTCCATCCGTGTAATAAAATGATCCCGGAGTAGCATTCAGGTGTTCATAAGCACCTTTGTCCATCAAATTGATGATGCGGTTATTTCCTTCTAAATCTTGAGACAGGGGAATTGAACCCGCGCCAAAATAATCGTACACATCTATTGGAAGTGCCGATGAACTTCCCATGTTCATGGCAGGAGAACAAGCCATCAGGTGATAATCTCCATTTGAAGATGGCGGGATCGATCCGATTTGAATAAATTGTGGGTCAACCGGACTTGCCATGCTTCCAACAAGGTCCTGAAAAGAAGGAGAAAATAATGTTGGAGCTACACCCAATAAATTTCCACCATTTGTGACGGGAATACTTGCCGGAGAAATAAGATACAAATCAGGATCGTTGCCCGGTGAACTGAGATTCTTAGCAATGATGCAATTTGCAATGTCAAATTTTCGATCGGAATCGATACAAATTCCCCCGCCGTGTGTTGCCGAATTGTTTGCAATAGTCAAATTGTTAAATGATATGTTGCTGGCAGGATAATTATATGAATTCAAACTCATCGCTCCTCCTCTGCCTCCAAGACCGGCGTTACATTTATTTCCATAAAATACGGAATTGGCAATGTGAAACGTTAGGGAACCAATTGCATGAATAGCGCCTCCTTTAGCAATTAATGAGCCTGTGCTCACTACTTGGTTGCCGATAAATGAGCAATTAAGAATGTAGATTTTTGAATTGTTAATCCGAATTGCGCCACCTTGTCCGCCCAAACTACCTACCGTGGTAGACTGGTTTTCAAGGAAAGTACAGCCCTGTGCAGTAAGTACAGAGTTATAATTGATGTTAAGAGCACCACCCTGAGTACCTTTATTGTTTTTGAAAACACAATCGGTCAAGGTTACAGTTGAACCGTAATTTGAACAATCAATAGCACCACCATTATGACCTTCATTGTCTTTAAAGGTGCAATTGACGGCAATTAAATAACCATCTACAATAACAGCTGGGCCATTCACGGGATTTTGCATGCTGTAGAGATTTGAACCTTCCTGTAAAATGAGGCCATTCATTTCGAGTGTAACACCCGGATCAATCTCAAACAGATTCGTTTGCAGATTGCCGTCGATGGTTGTAACTCCTGTAGTACCAACCAGTTTCACATCTTTTGTCAGGATAATTGCATCCTGCAAATTGATCGAACTTGTTAAGCTGGTGAGATAGATAGTGGTACCTGCAACAGCATGGTCAATTTCATAACGGAGTGTTCCGGGAACATAACTGACGTCGCTTGGGTTGTTGACCACCGCGGTTTGTGCTTGAGTGGCAGAACCAAACAATGCCAAAGTGAGGATAGTAACTAAGTGTTTTTTCATATTATTTTCTTTTTATGGAGGAAATATAGTATGAGCAATACTTAGACGGATGTATTAATTCAGCAATGGGAAGATTGGGTTCAGGAATGGCCATTGAAAGCACGAATTACAAATACGTGAGCTTCTTTGACGAAGTTTGACCGAAAGCACTCAATAAATTAAAAGAGTTTAGTGAGTAAGCGTTGGATTAGTATAATTTGTTTACAAGTAAAGTGACCCGTCTTGGCGGACCACTTTACTTCATCTTTAACTTACTGATGTCTGAAGGGTACTAAAGACATGCTTAATGCGTATCAATATTGTATAAGATGCGCATGCCGGGTTTGGTATGTTTTTTCACTTGCTGGAAAAGCGTTTCGGATTGCGTTTTCCCGTTAATGATCAAGGTTTTCTCATTCAATTCGAAGGAATGGATCTTTTCATCGTATCCTGCTTTTTTCAGATCATCGATCACTACCTGGGTGATGCTTTCATGAGGAGGAAGCGGATGTAATTCGTTTAATTTCATTTCTTTTTCCTGTAGCTTCAGTTTTGCATCGATCTTGCGCGACTGCTCATCAATCTTGCGTGCCTGCTCATCAATTTTACGGGATTCGTGATCAATCTTTTCAGATTCGATTCGGATTTTTACCTGTTCTTCTTCAATGCGGCGTTGTGCATTGTCGTGTTTCTTCCAGTCAATTTCCCCGTCTTTTTTGCGAGTTTCTATTTCAATGATCTTGAGCTGCTTATCAATAACCGCTGTGTGTTCATCAATCACTTTCGAATGCTTGTCAATAATCGCAGCGTGCACGTCAATTGTCCGGGATGCCTCATCAATGATCCGTTCTTCTTCCGAGAGGTCAATATCAAATTCCGGGTCATCGATTGTGTATCCATCGATTTCTTCAACACCGATGGCTTTTTCATACTCCTCGATCAATTGATTGATTTTGGGAAGGTGTTTTTCACGGTCTTGTCCGGTAATCAATTCACCGTTCACCTTAAAATTCTCCAAATTTGCCGGAACCTGGTAAAGTACTCCGTCGTTTTTGAAAATGTATACGTGTGACTTCTTCCCTTTCGTATCATCCACGTACCGGATTGCAGTTCCTTCCGGAATATCTGCCGGCTTGAGGGTGTCTTCGTTGCTTAGGGTATTTGGTATCTGTGATTTAATTTCCTGTGCGGTAGAGGAATTCACGTTCAAAACTACCAGGAAGAGAATCACACTGAGTGCTGCGCAAGCGGACAGAAAGTATTTTTCACGGTTGCTGAGCATCTTGTTGGTGTTGAAAAGAATTCTTTTTGCACGGTCTGCCAGCTTCATTTTATGATCTCCGAATTGCAGGGAAAAACGCTTGGTACTCATGTTGTATTCCTGGAAAGAAATCAGGGCATTGACAAATTCTTTTTTATCGTTTGTAATGCTAATGGCTAAATCATCGCAGCAGTTTTCACGTTCATCTTTAAGCAAAGAGGAAATCCACAAAACACCCGGATTAAAGAAAAACAGGATTTCAAAGAAAGTTTGCATCAGGTTGACCACATAATCACTGCGACGAATGTGCGCAAGCTCGTGCAACAAAATAGCCTCCACCTGGTCCTGTGGAATATTGTTCAGCAATCCAACCGGTACCAAAATGACAGGTTTGAAGAATCCTGTAACCGAGGGGATCGTCACTAATTTAGATTCAAGCAATTGGACGCTGCGTTTGATCCGGAGTGAAACCTGGAGTTCTGATACACGTTTCTGCCACATTTCCGCAGGAGAATTCGTTTGGTAGTTGCGTGCCCGATAAACCTGCCGTAAATCATTTGTCATTCGGATGCATTTGAAAATAAAAACAACAAACCAGATCAAGACGATCCATGAACCGTAGCTGCTTATAAATGCAGTTGTGATAGAAAACGGCGTATTCACCTCTTGCTTTATTACTGCGGAGGAAGCAGATACAAGCTGTTCAGTTTGAAGGTTATTTGTTGCTATTACCTCCGTTTGCAAAGCAGGTGTCTGTGTTTCGAACTCGTAATAGAAAATGAAACCGATCGTTACCAAAAATAACAGGCTCAGCCCTGCAAGCAGGTTGTATCGGATTACCGAAGTGGATTTTTGGGTAAGTAAAAGAGTAAATCCGGCCAGGATGGCTGCTGCGAGCCCGAGCCAAAGCGAGTGGATCAATGTCCAGCTGATTGCTGTGATAATGGAGTCGTTCATTAAAAAATTCATAGTATTGGGTTTTAAAAGTTTTTATTTCTTGTCCAACTGGTCCAGCATGGCACGAATTGCGTCCAATTCTTTCTGTGAGGTCTTTTTGTTCCCCAGCAGCTGCATCATCAGGTTGGTACTTGAACCGTTGAACATCGTGTCAATAAACTTGTCCAGTAAAACGGTCTTGGTATGATTTTCTTCGATTGCCGC
>CBFGPJ010000345.1:0-4236 GCA_965650615.1 uncultured Fluviicola sp.
TTGTGAGCATACTTCCTTTAAATTCCTTTGCATTATCCATATGAAGATTTCGCATAATACCCCAAACTGGCCATGAGGATTTCAAATCGTAACGAGCACAGATATCCTCTTTTGGTAATATTGCGTTGGATAAGCAAATTCCTGTTCCAAGACTGCCGGGAGGGTCCATTGAAATGTAGAAACCAGCTACCATTCTGCTAAATACATCAATAGCAACGGTTATCCATGGTCTACCCATAGCTGTACGATCTTCTTCTGAAACCACAATAACATCCAATAATGTATGATCTAGTTGAAATATATCTAAAGGGTATTGTGCTTCTTGAAACTCTCCTGGTGTCGCATCAACGGTTTGGCTAATAGTGGAATATCCAAGCCTGCCAGTCAATATCTTTCTTCGATCTTTAGCCTTTATTCTATTGTAAACAGTATTGGGATGAGGAGGAGTTACCCCTGCATTTTTACATAACCTAATAATCTCGATTGCAGTTGCCTTTTGGGTGTTCAACTGCCCCGAGGAGTAAAAGGTATCTATAGTTTCATCAATTATTTGGTCAATATCATTGTCGATTCGGGATTTCCCCTTTCCTCCATCTGATTTGGTAGGCAATAATGAAGAGACAAGTCCCGTGGTATTATAGCTTGTTATCCATCTGTAAATTGTTGCACGTCCTACTGAATGCTTTTCAGCAAGCTCATTTACCAAAACAGATTTATTTATTTCAAGATTCATTGTCCTCTCAGCCTCAATATATGGCTTAATTACGCTGAATCTATAGCATGCCAATTTCCAGTCTTCGTCATCAATTGTGTCCAGGAAAATAGTATTGGTTTCTAGATTTTCTCCTAATCCTAGCTCAGATAATTTCACGAGATCCAAATCACCATTAGAATTATCCTGAACTATTACGTTTTCGTAATCTATGAATTTTTGAATCGTTACTTTTCGATTGTTGTATGTTCCGACCGTCCCGATGTTAATGTGCTTCATGATAATATTCTATTGTGATTAATCCAGATTTGAGCATCCATTGACAGTTCTTGTGTTACCAGGTTACAACCAATATCCTCTAACTTTATAGCATACCATAGAGCATATAAGCATCGACCTTTCAAATTATAGTCAGCATTTTCGAGCGTTAACATTAATTCTGCAGGAGAACTTGTGCCCAAATCAGTTAAAGTGTTGACAATGTATTTGTAGCAGTTAGGATCTAGGTCATTGTAATTATATCGACTGAGAAAATTGATGTTATCCAATAAAGGTGTCCGAATATGTTTTTCAGTGAAGATTTTGAATTCCCAGCCTTGAGTTTCACAGAAAGTTTTCGCTGCTTTAAATCGAGGCTTGAATTTTTGAAAATTATCTCGAAGTTCGCTTTCATATTTAATTTCACAGAGCCAATTTTTCTTATTAGTCTCGGATTTAAAGGTTACCATGAAATCGGGTGTATAAAATTTTGCTTTGGATTCGTCATCATAATTAATTCGCAAAGGTTGCTCCTCAATTTTTTCCACGTCCGGATTATACCTGGTTAGCAAGATAAAATCTCGTTCCAAACCGGACTCGAACCATACACCAGCTTCTTTTTCAGATACTGGAACGATGCCTGTAATTGACCGGGATTTAATCAGCATTCTTCGTTTTCTCACGGGATCAAATTCTTCAATAAACTTAAAATTTTCCTTTTTCATATCCTAATGTTATTTAGTATCAATGGGTTGAGTGATTTTGTATAGGTTGTATCAATGACTAGTGTTTTTTGAATCGTCAGCTTCTGTGATTATTACTGTAAGTGGAGGCTTGTTTGTCTCATTTTTCGATGGATCTGACAGCATCATCAAATCGGTTGAAAGCCAATCGAATCAAATTTTTACAAACGTTAAAACAAACAAGTATGAACACGCTGAAAAACAAAGTGAATTTAATCGGACGATTAGGAGCAAAACCTGTAGCACAGACTTTTGACTCAGGAGCAAAAAAAGTACGCTTATCCGTTGCAACAAACGAGCGCTTTAAAAATAAAAAAGGGGAGTGGGAGGAAAACACCCAATGGCATACAGTAATTGCATGGGGAAAATTGTGTGACCGGATTGAAAAAGTGTTGGATAAAGGTTCCGAAGTAGTAATTGAGGGACGAATTGTCAATCGGTCTTATGAAACCAAAGAGGGCGAAAAGCGCTTCTCAACAGAAATCGAACTCAACGAGTTTGTGTTGTTGAATGGGAGAAAACAAGAAAACAATTAATACGGATCACCATGGATACTACTATCAAACAGGATCAGATTCTGCATATGAATCATGTAAATATTATAGGAAAGATCAGCTCAGAACCCAAGGTGAGTATTTTACCGGGAGGCAGACGGGTGGTTAATTTTTCACTTGCAACCAAGGAACATTATTTGGATAAGGACGGAAACCTTCAAGTGAAACAAGACTGGCACAGGCTCACCGCTTTCGGAAGATGGGTGAACATCCTGGAAGAATTGTGCACGAAGGGAGTTAATGTGGCGGTGGAAGGTAGATTGGTTAGCCGCTTTTATAAAACGGAATCCGGTGAACGCAAAATGTTCTCGGAAATCGAGGTCAACGACTTAATTATTTTATAAAATGCTGCGAAATCAAGTTACGTTGGTGGGGCGTCTGGGATCAGACGCCACCATCACCACTTTCGAGAATGGTTCAATGGTTGCCCGTTTTCAATTTGCAGTGGATAATCAGCTAAAGAAAGTAGAGTCGGATTCAAGGGAATTGTACCGAATGTTTGCTTGGGGAAATACGGCGAATTTTCTCACCAATTATTGTAAGAAAGGAAATAAGCTCGCTGTTTCAGGGAGATTGGTGAATCGAACATATGTGGACAAAGAAGGCCGTTCCCAGCGGGTTACAGAAGTGGAAGTAAGGCAAGTCGTTAAGTTTTAGGTGTTAGGTGAGTAAATAGTGGTTTCTTAACGATATGCAGTGGAACAGGAGTTCGCCCAACGGACTCCTGTTTTTATTAATTCCGTTAAACAATTTCCTTAGCCATTCATACAGACAGTGTAACGTTTCACATTTTTTTTATTAAACCCACAAAATTCCGTCTAATTTTGTACCATCAAATTCTGACACATTGAAAAAAATTGTACTTCTATTCTTCATCTTAATTGCGTATTGGGGGAATTCCCAAACGATGACGATTAAGGCAAATGTAGTAGACACGAATTCACAAACTATTGTACGAAATGCTGTAGGTATCGTGAAACGTGTCCGCGATTCTGTTCTACTTGACTTTAAGCGTTCGGACAAGTATGGCCATATGCAATTTACGCTTCCGGTTGATACGGTAGAATTTACTGTGGCCCATCCGGATTATGGAGTTTTCCGGGCATTCTTTTTCGGTTCGGCCGAAAACAATTCTTTTGTAATGGATACACTTGCGATGCCTGACAAAAGCACTGCTTTGGATGAGGTATTGATCTATGCGAACAGAAACCCGATTTATTACCGTGGAGATACGCTGGTCTATGTTGCGGATTCTTTTAAAGTAAAGGAAAATGCTGTTGTGGAAGATTTGATTCGGAAATTGCCGGGGATGACCATAGATGAAAACGGGAAAATTAAAAACCAGGGAAAAGAAATTGGTCAGGTACTTGTTGATGGAGATGAATTCTTTGGAAATGATCCTACTATCGCAACCAAGAACCTCGCCGCAAAAGGTGTTGAAACCGTTGAGGTTTATGAAAAAGATGCTGAAGACGGAAGTGATGAAAAAGTCCAGGTACTCGATCTGAAGCTCAAGGATGAAGCCAAGAAAGGTTATTTTGGGAAAATAAACCTGGCCGGCGGAATTGATAAATTCACCACTCCCAATCATGGATTTTATGAAGGGGAAATGCTCTTGAACTCCTATAACAAAAACCAAAAACTGGCTGTTTATGCTTTGGGGTCAAACACACCGAAGACAAATCTTAGCGGCAGGGATATGTTCAAATTCGGTTTATCTGACGGATTTGACTGGATGTCGGAAAATGATGATATTCAATCGTATGACCAGAGTGGACAAAATGAGAATGAAGGTATTCCAAATACGTTCAAAGGAGGTTTTTATTTAGACCAGAAATTCAACAAGGGAGCAAAAGTACGTTTGAATTATTCCTTCTCACAATATGGAGTGAAATCACAAACCAATAGCCGATCTCAATACTTATTATCGGATACATCTTACACAACTGATTTGAATAGCTATACAAAA
>CBFGPJ010000346.1:0-4232 GCA_965650615.1 uncultured Fluviicola sp.
CCCGGTGCCGGAGTATGATCCGCACAGGGTGTGAAATTACTGTGCGCTGAAAAAGGAGAATTGGCAATCGCATAAGTTCCCGGATTGGAAACCAATCCCCAGGTTCCTCCGGTACCTACCGTATAACCTGTTGTGAAGCCCGTATTTCCTGATTCAAAATCACCGTTCACAATCTGGTTACTTCCCAGTTTTCCGACCTTCACACTGTATGTTCCAGGACTGGTGATGAACCGGGTTGGAGCAGTGGAATTATTGTTCCATTTGTAGGAATCATACGGGCCGGAAGTCGCGGCGTTCAGGGTAATGGTTTGCCCTGTACACAAAGTCGTGTCGGGGCCCAGGTTTACGGAAGGAATATTGCCGATTGTGATCGTGAAATTGGACATATCTGTTGCACATCCTCCTGTTCCGATCACGGTATAGATGAATGTATACGTTCCCGGGTTCAATCCGGTTGTACTGAATACGGATGTTCCCGCATTGAAATTTCCTGAAACCGGGCTACTTGTCTCTGCCCAGGTACCGCCCGTCGTAGATCCTGCAGATAAGAATGATGACATAGTAATCACCGGACCGGGACCACAATAGTACGCTCCATTATCAAATCCGGCTGAAGGTGGCTGCGAGATTGTAACCGTAAACATTTCCTCATCGGAACAACCTGTGATTCCCCCATATGCATAGAGTGTCTGGGAAGTGGTAATCGTTTGACCGGCATTCAATGCTGTTCCTGTTCCACCGGGGCCGGTATAGTATTTTTCATTTCCTGCAAGGGTTGAACCTGTAATTGCCGGTAAAGTATATGACTGGCAAGCCTGCACATTCGAAATCGGGTTCAAAACCGGTGTATTCACATATGAAACAGTCACTTGTGCACTTGAGTCGGCACATCCTGCCGCGCCGTCAATCGTATAGGTATACAATCCATTGGTATTTGTTCCGGGTGTGTACGTTCCCAAATACCCATTGCTCAAAGCAGAAGGTCCTGTCCAGATCCCGTTTTGAGATAAAGTAGCAGAAAACAACGAATACAGATCAATTCCGGCTGAACCGATACAGGCCGTGTGATTAAATACCTGAGGGACCGGCTGACATTGAGAAAGCCTCAGATCATCAAAACCTGCATCATTCCCTGCTCCACCGGGTGTATTGGTAACAATTTCAAACGTAATGGATGTGGTAGGAGCTATAAATGAGTTCATGGTAATGTCATTCCAAACACTTGTATTCAGGACATTCTGGGTTACAAGGATATTCCCTGAAGCATCTTTTACATTAATTGTCAGGTTATTTGTACTGGAAAACGCATCCCTTGTAGAAAAGCTAAACCGGTAGCTCTGACCAACGCAGACATTGGCAAACGGCTGCGAGTAAACCAATCCCGACACTCCATCTACGAAATTCAGGTATAATCCCCTGCTTCCAGTTCTTACGCAACCCGTAAAGGTTTGCGGTGTATTCTGATACGTTGTTCCGGGGACAATATACGGAATCACCGTAGTATATTCATATGAATCATAAAAAATTGAAGTCCAGTTACATTGAGATCTTCCGGTTGTGGAAAAAAACAATTGACTCAGAACTAAGTAAGGAATCAATTTTAACTGATTATTAAGTTTCATTGCAGTTTCTTTGGATACTAAACCCCAAAGTTAAGCGAAGGTTGCGTGTGTATTGTGGGACAAAATAGGGACAAAACAAAAAAAACGGACAAACCGTTTTAATTTTAACAAAAGAAATCTGCTTTCATTAATTTCCGCTTAAATGAATGTCATGTGTTCTCGATACGCCTCACCGTGTCAATTCGTCCCGATAGCCATCGGGATTTATCCGCCAAAGCGGATAAAGTATCGAGAAAGACGCGTGAGCCACTCGAACTGACATGACGAAAGTATTGAGCCGGACATTCAAGAAAGTGGAAAAAAGTTCAAAGGGTTCAAAGGTGTTTAAGTAAATCTGCTTTGAACTTTTTCAACTAGTGAACTCTCCTCCTACAGGCTCCAGTATTCCAGATCTTTGATCTTCCCTTTATAAATTCCTTTGATGTCTACGAAAACTCCCTGGCTGTCTTTCATCAGGGATTTAAAATACGACTCATCCAGGTTTTTATAGTCCTTATGGTTTACTGCCACAATAATTGCATCGTAATTCTTACTGGTTTCAACCAACCCTACTCCGTATTCATGCTCCATTTCTTCTGAAGAAGCATGCGGATCTACCAAATCTACTTTTACCTGAAACGACTTCAATTCGTTCACCACATCAATTACTTTCGAATTACGGATATCGGAAACATCTTCTTTAAAGGTTGCTCCCATTACCAATACTTTTGCATCCTGGATGTGTTTCCCCTGGGCAATGATTTTCTTAACGGTTTGTTTTCCGATATAAAAGCCCATGGAATCATTCACGTAACGACCACTGGTAATAATTTTTGCGTGATAACCGGCCTGCTGCGCTTTGTGTGTCAGATAATACGGATCGACACCGATGCAATGTCCACCCACCAATCCCGGGGAAAAGTTCAGGAAATTCCATTTGGTCCCGGCAGCTTTCAATACGTCGTAGGTATTAATTCCCAGGCGGTTAAAAATGATCGACAATTCGTTGATCAAAGCAATATTTACGTCACGTTGTGTATTTTCAATGATCTTGGCAGCTTCTGCAACTTTAATCGAAGCAGCACGGTGAACCCCTGCTGCAACAACCGATTCGTAGGTTTTTGCGATCTCTTCCAAAGACTCGTCACAACATCCGGAAACCACTTTTACCACATTCTGAAGCGTATGCTCTTTGTCTCCCGGGTTAATGCGCTCAGGTGAATACCCTACTTTGAAATCTTCTTTGAACTTCAGTCCTGAAATTTCTTCCAGTACAGGGATACAATCTTCCTCCGTGCAGCCCGGATATACTGTTGATTCAAAAACAACGTAATCTCCTTTTTTCAGTACTTGTGCAACTGTTTTGGAAGCTCCCAAAAGCGGACGCAGATCCGGAAGGTTTGCATCGTCTATCGGAGTCGGAACGGCAACAATAAAAAACTGAACGTCTTTCAGGTCATTGATATCTGCTGTAAAATGAATATCACAACCCTCAAAATCTTCAGAAGAAAGTTCATTACTCGGGTCTTTGTGATTGCGCATCATATCGACACGTCCCTGGTTGATATCAAATCCGACAACGCGGATCTTTCTTGCAAATTCCAGGGCAATCGGAAGTCCAACATACCCCAAACCAATCACTGCAAGTTTCGCTTCTTTGGCTACTAATTTACTGTAAATTAAGCTGCTCATTTCTTACTTTATAAATGCGTTCAATAATTTCTACTACTTTCAATCCTTCCAGGGCATTGGTCGTAGCTGAAGTTCTTCCTTTTAATGTATCAATGACGTTTGTGATCACATAATGATGATTTGCGGCTGAACCTTTGTAAGCTCCATAATCATTTCCCGGATTTGTAGGTGCGAGTTCCGGCATTTCGTAACCCGGAATATTGCACACCTCTACTTCATTCATATACTGCCCGCCGATTTTCACACTTCCGTTCTTTCCGACAATGGTCATAGAACTTTCCAGGTTGCGGTCAGCAACAGCAGTCGAGTAATTGATACAACCCATTCCGCCATTGATAAAATCGAAGCTTACAAAACCGGAATCTTCAAAATCAGTGGAATCTTTGTGTGTAAAATCCGCAAATTTCCCCTGGATATTATCGATATCTCCGAACAACCAGTACATGATATCAATGAAGTGAGAAAATTGGGTAAACAGCGTACCGCCGTCCAGATCTTTTGTTCCTTTCCAGCCTCCCGCTTTGTAATAGCGTTCATCCCGGTTCCAGTAACAATTCAACTGAACCATGAAAATATCGCCAAGGACTTTATTCTCTATCAGATCCTTGATCCATTCACTTGGAGGGGAATAACGGTTTTGCATCACACAGAATACTTGTCTGGATTGCTGCAGTGATTTGAAGATCACTTTTTCACACTGATCTTTGGTTAATCCCATCGGTTTTTCAACCACTACGTGTTTTTTATTTTCCAAACCAGCCAATGCCTGTTCAGCATGCAATCCGTTCGGAGTACATACATTCAAAACATCGAATTCGATACCTGAAGCCAGTAATTCTTCCAATGTACTGAAGAATGGAACATTGAAATCTTCCGCTGCACATGCTTCTATGGAACGTACATCGATCATAGCGACCAACTTTGCTTCCGGGTCCCTGC
>CBFGPJ010000347.1:0-4213 GCA_965650615.1 uncultured Fluviicola sp.
ATGCGGCTTCGTTAGCCTTGATCGCTTTTGGTATGACTGCTTGCGGAACTTCAACTGAAGAAACAGCAGAAGAAGCAACAATTTATGAGTTGGATGCAAAAGCAACAACCTTAAAATGGAAGGGCACTTATGCAGGTGACGGGCATACACACAACGGGACCGTGCAAATATCTAAAGGAACTATCAATTATAAGGGTGACACCTTCGATTCCGGAAGTTTTACGGTTGATATGAAAACTATTGAAAATGAATTGACACCTGAGATGGGAGAAGCTGATCTGAATGAATCCATTTCAGGAGAAGGTTTGTTCAACACGGCTAAATTCCCGAACGTAGAAGTGGTGGTAAACAATATTTCCGATAAAGAAATAGATGCTACACTAAAAGTGGCAGGGAAAGAAGTTCCGGCTAAAATGCCCGTGACCGTTAAGAAAACGGATAAAGAACTGACTGCAAAAGGCAAGTTTACGGTCGATTTTTCCGCAATGGATGCAGAAGGATTCAAACCTGGTACAGAAAAAGGAAAAGAAATGCAATACATCAAGCCGGGAGTTGATTTCGAATTGAACCTGGTTATGAAAGCTAAGTAAGAGAAAATCACTGATTTCGATTAAAGACAAACGTTAGTGCAGTCATGAGCACCAGCGATTGCTAATCATTAGCATAAACATGAATGCAAAGGCTTCCTTCTTTTGACGGAGGCCTTTTTTTATTTCACCCCAAGTAAAATAGAAGCCATATTTTATCACACATGGTTTTATATTTAAAATTTTGTGAAAATTTATTTTTACTGAGTCTTCGGATTTGTTTTTGGATTATTTTTGCCGAAAATTAATTTTCAGATGAACGTTTTCAAATTTGGTGGAGCTTCTGTGAAAGACGCCAATGCAGTAAGGAATGTATCTCACATTCTTTCCCTTTTCCCTAAAGATCAATTGATTGTTGTAGTCTCAGCGATGGGCAAGACCACCAATGCAATGGAAGAGATTGTTGATTCACTTTGGAACAGGAACGAGAAACGTTACATGGAATTAATAGAGGACCGTTATCAGTTCCACCAATTAATCGTTGCAGAGTTATTTCCGGAAAAACACTATTTCATCCATCAGCAAATGGACGAATTGTTTGAATCCCTGAAAAACCGTTACCATCTTCCGATCTCGGATAATTACAACTTTGAATACGACCAGATTGTTTCATTGGGAGAAGTGTTATCAACCATGATCGTGGAAGCTTTCATGAAAGAAGAAGGCCATGCTACTGCTTGGGTTGATTGCAGAAAGATTATCCGTACCAATCATGAGTACCGTGAAGGTGAAGTGGACTGGGCAAAAACGGAAGCTTTGGTAAACGAACGTTTGCTTCCTTTATTCAAAGAAAAGCGCATTGCCATTACTCAAGGTTTTATCGGGCACACTTCTGAAGGATTTACAACTACCCTTGGAAGAGAAGGTTCTGACTTCACTGCCGGAATCTTAGCGTATTGCACCAATGCAAAGGGCGTTACGATCTGGAAAGACGTTCCCGGAATGCTGAATGCAGATCCGAAATGGTTCGACGATACGATCAAACTTCAAAAAATCTCGTTCAAGGAAGCAATTGAACTGTCTTACTACGGAGCAAGTGTGATCCACCCGAAAACTATCAAGCCGCTTCAGAATAAAGGAATTCCCTTATACGTAAAATCATTTATCGATCCGAATGCAGAAGGAACTGTCATCCAGGAATCGATGGATTTTGACCACCTGGTGCCATCCTTCATTTTCAAAATGGACCAGGTATTGATGTCGTTCACACCAAAAGATTTTTCCTTCATCGTAGAAGAAAACCTGGGCGATATTTTCCAGCAACTGGCATTTTACGGAGTGAAAATTAACCTGATGCAAAATTCAGCCTTAAGTTTTTCCATTTTGTTCGACCGTTCAAAAACAGAACCGATGAAACTGGTAGAGAAATTCAAAGACCAATATTCGGTGCGTTACAATGAAGGATTGGAATTGGTAACCATTCGCCATTACGACCAGGCAACGATTGATCGTGTAACAATTGACAAAGAGATTCTCTTGGAACAGCGGACACGACAAACGATTCGCATGGTGATGAAAAACAAATAAGAGAAAGCACTGCTTTCGATAATAACTGTGGCAGCAAATTTCTTATAAATTTAAATAGGGGTGCAATTAATCGCACCCCTACTTATTTATCTTTGTAACCAAATGAAGCAGGATGTATTATCCATACTGAAAAACTTATGAAAGGACTCTTACATTCACTTTTCATCCTCGTACCTATTTTGTCATTCTCCCAGGCGAAAGTACCGGTTGATTCCATGTCGTTGTATTTTGAGTTCAACAGTCATGAAGTCTCCTTTCAGAACACAACTAATTCAGACACAAAAACCAGACTTTCAAAGTTCAAAAATGAAACATTGACACTTCGTGCCTATACCGACTCAACCGGCTCGAAAGAATACAATTTGAAATTGGCAGAAGCACGTTTGGAAGCTGTAAAAAAATTCCTGAATAAATCCTATCCGGATCAATTTATCATCAAAACAGAAATTGCTGTAGGTGAAGATCTTTCGCGCAAGTCAGACGCAGACAAACGACGGGTCGACATTTTTGTATCTCATTCCTCCAAAACGGTTACAAATGCAAGCACTTCCAATAAAAAACGGACTTTTGAGCTGAATGTACCGATCCAATTGAACATTCAATTTGTTTACGGACGGGATGAGGTATTGAAAAGTTCCTATGAAGATATTCAATTCCTGATAGAAACGCTCCAGGCAGATCCGTCACTCTATGTTGCACTTGCAGGACATGTTTGTTGCGGTACGGACGGGAAAAATCTTTCCGGTTTGCGTGCCGAACGTATCAAACAAATTTTGGTAATGGAAGGAAATATTTCCGGAAGCAGAATCCATGCCATCGGGTTTGGAAATAAAAAGCCGCTTTTCGTAGAAGATTCGGAAGAACACCGGCAGGCCAACCGACGGGTTGAAGCAACGTTCTATAAAAAACAGTAGGGGCGCGATTAATCACGCCCCTACTGTTTTTTATTCTATGAATTTCCTTTTAATGGTTTCACCGACTTGATCGATTTGGCCATTAAATCAATAATAATCTTCTCAAATCCGTCATCACGACTTCTAAAGACATAGGTAATTCCATCGATTACTTTTTGTCCGTAAACGTGATATGTTTTATGCTCCACCCCTACTGATTTCGAAGCGCCTTTCTTTCCATCAACCTTCAATTCGCGTTCGTATAAAATGAAATCCGGTTCATCTACCAGGTACTTGACCTTATAAAAATTCAAACCTGCCAAACGCTTTTTCTCGGAAGAAACCATTTCACGATCAGAACCCCAATCGTCAATGATCATATGAAAATTCGGACCAACCATCAGTTCCCACTTGAAATCATCTTCCACGTGAATAATCTCAGGTTGTGTAGATGCGCCAATATTTGCAGTTTCATCCGGCAACATAATCATAACCGGAATATCGTACGGCTTCATAGAAAACCCTTGAAATTCGTACAGTTCCTCATCAGTCAATTCTTTATCTTCATCCGAATCACCACAGCGAACCGCAACCAGGGAAAGGGTTAAAAGCAACAAAAAGAGTGAAATTTTTTTCATACCTGTCTTTTATTTTCTACCTGGCTTTATAATCCAAACAGAAAAGTATATAAGGACAAATATAGTTTTTTTATCAATTTTGACCCAAAATCGCGGTTTCATTTCATTGAAGCTTAAAACTTTGATCACCGCCAAACCAATTAAAAGCGTAAATTCATCCTGGTCAAAACTCATGTCATTACTTCGATAATCCATTCAAACTTCTCAATGTCAGGAAAAAAAATAGCAATTATCGGTTCGGGTGTTTCCAGTTTATCCTGTGCGGCATTCCTCGCAAAGGAGGGGCATGAGGTGACGATCCTGGAAAAAAATGACAGCATCGGGGGAAGGGCACGACAGTTTAAGACCGATAACGGGTTCACTTTCGACATGGGGCCAAGCTGGTACTGGATGCCGGATATTTTTGAGAATTTCTACAACCAATTTGGTTACACTGCTTCAGACTTTTATGAACTGGTAAGACTTGATCCTTCCTACCAGGTAATATGGGGTAGCAACGACATTGACCCGATTCCGGCTTCTGTTGCAGAACTGGAAGAATATTTCGAGAAACTGGAGATAGGAAGCA
>CBFGPJ010000348.1:0-4197 GCA_965650615.1 uncultured Fluviicola sp.
TTGTCTCAGCAGGTTTGGTATTCAGTGCTGTTTACCTGGCAGTGAATGAGAGACATTGAATTCATCAGTTGTTTCCGCTTCTCACTTGTAATCCTTCAAAATTGTGAATTGATCTTACATATCCGCCAAAGTTCAGAAATGAAGGTTTATTGATCGGTTTCCTCACTAATTTTAATATCTTAGGTTCCGAAAACAAGTAAAATACTGGTTGTGCCTATGATAAAACCTGAATTATTAAAAGAGATTGTCCAGTGGGATGTTAAATCCTGGTCCAAAGCACTTGCTTTTTGGGAGAAAAATGTTGATTGGAGTAAAGTAGAGAATGGACTTGAACTTGGCGGTCGGGAAGGAGGGCTTTCTCTTTGGCTTGCTTTAAAAGGAAAACAAACTATTTGTTCTGATTTGTCGGACACAAAAGGAACAGCAGAAAAATTACATATAAAACACCAGGTTACAGCTTTTATAAGTTATGAAGATATTGATGCATCTGCCATTCCATATGAAAATCATTTCGATGTGATCGTATTCAAATCAATCATTGGCGGGATAGGTCGGAATGACAATCTTGAAGTTCAAAAAAAGGTTTTCAAGGAAATTTACAAAGCATTGAAACCTGGAGGTAAATTATTGTTTGCGGAAAATCTGGTTGGTTCCCCGATTCACCAGAAACTTAGAAAACGTTATGTAAATTGGGGAAGTACCTGGCGTTACATTTCCATTGATGAACTGAAAATGTTCCTGAGTGATTTTTCCAGCTATGAACTGAAAACAACCGGATTCCTTGGTACGCTTGGCAGAAGTGAGGGACAACGAAATTTTTTAGCCGCTACGGATGGATTGTTTTGGAACCATGTCAGTCCTGCAAATTGGAAATATATCGCTTACGGAGTCGCTCAGAAATAGCGAATTCAGGTATGCGATTGTATCAGCAGGTTTGGTATTCAGCGCTGTATGCTTGTCAGTAAATGAGAGAGATTGAATCCATCATTTTGTTTTCACATCTCATTCTGATTCTCATTCTGTTTCTGATTCTCATTCTGTTTTCTCTATCTTTGCTTTCAGGGATGAAAATGCTACAAAAACTGTTCGGCTCATATAAACTCATTTTACTTTACGGGGTTTCGCTCGCAGGCCTGCTCTTCCTGATGCGCTGGCTTGAGTTCCGCTTGTTGTTGATCAGTCATGCAACCGAATTCTATGTTGCAATCATTGCCATCTTATTTATGGGATTGGGTATCTGGCTGGCGAAACAACTGACAAAACCCAAAACCGTTTTGGTTGAGAAGACGGTATATGTTTCGCCTTCTTCCGAAAACTTTGAACGCAATGAAAAGGCAGTGGAAGAACTGGGGATCAGCAAACGCGAATTGGAAGTCCTTGAATTAATCGCACAAGGGTTCAGTAACAACGAAATTGCAGAGCGCTTGTTCGTCTCTTTGAACACGATTAAAACACACAGCTCCAACTTGTTTGAAAAACTGGAAGTTAACAGGAGAACGCAGGCAGTGGAAGCAGCAAAACGTTTGGGAATTATTCCATTGTAAGAAGTAAAATCACCCGAAAGTATGAGCCCGGAAACCGTGTAAAACCTCACTTTTGTCGAAATATTAAAATTAAAAACATGAGAAAAAATGTACTGGTTTTTGGAACAATTTCAGGGGTGATAAGTGTCCTTTGGTTCCTGTTTGCAATGGCCTTTTTAAGCTTCGAAACACACATGGAGCTTGGAATGGTCCTGGGATATGCGTCGATGTTCATTGCAAATATTTTTTTGGTAGTTGGAGTAAAGAATTACCGGGATAAATACAATGGTGGTGTTATCTCATTCGGGAAAGCATTCAAAGTGGGACTTTTGATCGCCTTACTCGCCTCAACGGTTTATGTGCTGACCTGGCTTATTTATGATTATGCAACCGGTTCCAGCTTTATAAACGTGTATGCAGAATCCATTCACAATCAATTGGTGGAAAGTGGTGCAAGTGCAGCTGCAATTGCAGCGAGTGATGCTGAAATGAAGGAGTTTATGGTGATGTACCAAAATCCTTTGTTTAAGGCGGCAATGACCTATATGGAGATTCTTCCGATGGGAATCTTGTTTACCTTGATTACTGCGCTGGTGATGAAACGAAAAGTACCTAAAACAGCTTGATTTTTGGTGTAAACTATCTGAAATTCTTGCTACTTTGGTGCATTCATTTTTAAGCTCTGATGGTCAAACAAATCCTTATAAAACGATTCCGGATTTTATTCCTGGTATTCCTGTTTTTCATAACAATACAGAAGAGTTTTTCCCAGGTTTCCGATAAAACGGAAGATCTGAAGACTCAGTTGGAAGACCTGACCAAAAAATACAAGGCAACAGTTGGGATCGGATTGATCCATTTGGAAACAGGAGATACTTTAGCAATAAATAATGCATTGCGTTATCCGATGCAAAGTGTTTATAAATTTCCATTGGCTCTTGCCGTATTGGACCAGGTAGACAAAGGTGAATTGAAACTGGATCAGTTGTATCGTGTAACAAAGAAAGATTTACTGGATGAGACCTGGAGTCCTTTAAAGAAAAAATATCCGGATGGAGCAGTTGATCTGACATTGGCAGAATTACTGGATTATTCTGTTTCGAAAAGTGATAACATTGCTTGTGATATCCTTTTCAAGTTGGCAAAAGGAACGGAACGGGTGAATAAGTACATTCATAAAATTGGTATCAGTGGAATGGAGATTGCTGCTACGGAACACGAAATGCGTGCCAATTGGAAGATCCAATATTCGAATTGGAGCACTCCCATGCAAATGTCACGATTGCTGGAAGGTTTGTTCCTGAAGAAGTACTTATCAGATTCCAGTAATACTTTTCTGATGAAGTTAATGATCGAATCATCGAATGATCCTGCGAGAATAAAAGCCTTGCTTCCGGAAGGGACAATTGTTGCCCATAAAACCGGAACTTCTGATACACGTGGAAAGATAACGGATGCCTGCAATGATGTGGGCATCCTATTTCTCCCGGATGGGACACACCTGGCTTTATCCGTTTTTGTGTGTAAATCAGAAGAAAATTATGACGATACCCGGAAGCTGATCGCAGAGATTGCCAAAGCGGTCTTTGATGTTTATTCAGGCTTGCAATCACCGGAACCCAAAAACTAAAGAATCATGTCAAAACAAGCTGCAGCCGGACGTATGTTCCAGGACATCAATTTTACTGTAAAGAGTGCCAAAGGAAAGAAACTCGAACAACTGATTGGAGTGGAGCTTCGCGAAAATCCGGATAGCGGACCGGTTTTGGTTTACATCAAAATGCAGGGAACCAGCTGGTCTCAATACTTCCTGGATGTGTGTTTTGGCGTTTGGGAGAATTGGGGTGAAATTGATACGGACGATGATTCGTATACATACCCTGATTACACCGAAAAATACGGAGTAAAAGACTTAACCATTAAAGCAGCATACTGCAAGGACAATGAAATTACCCTGGAATTTGAAACAGGAGAAAAATTGGTACTGAAATACAAAGATCCGGATGATTGGGACGGAGATACGGAGATGATAAAATTATAGGTACATCTCACCAATAAGAGACTGGTTCAAAAACTACTTGGATGCCGGTTTAATCTTGGTAACATTTGGTGTCGGATTGTACGAAGGATCGTTCAGTTTTTGATACAATTCGTCCGTAAACTTTGCAGGATCAATTTCCAAAGCTGAATACAAGCGGTTCATCCAAAATAAAGAAGGACATCTTTCTCCTCTTTCGTAACTGGAGATGTTTTGGGCATTTACATTCATACGCGAAGCCAATTCTTCCTGGGTGATTCCTTTTTCCTCCCTAACCCGTTTAATTTCTCTTCCCAGAATATGATTGAATGACTTGGTACTCATAATTGACAAAGTCGAAATATTTAACATTTTGACTGTAACACGATTGTGTTTATTTGCTAGATTTACCAAAATAGAACCAGTTTATTCAATTGATCAGAATTGCATATAGAAGTCTAATTTTCACTCGAGAGATGTCCCAAAATTAGGACATAAATAGAACCACAGATATCGAAAGAAACGAAGTCTCTCAATCGAAAGTGTACTTTTTATAATTGTATCAGGAAAATAAGGCTGTTAACAACAAACCATTCGAAGCTGAAAACATGAAAAATAAAAAGTTGATAATCACACAGTTAACAAGTTACGAAAAAG
>CBFGPJ010000349.1:0-4183 GCA_965650615.1 uncultured Fluviicola sp.
GAAAATGGCGACAGCATTACGAATGACCATATTTACGATATTGCTTCCATTACAAAAATTGCTTCCTCTACAACAGCTTTGATGCGTTTGAAGACCTTAGGAAAATTTGACGAACGATCCAGTCTCAACGACTTAGTTCCTGAATATGTGAAAGAAACACCTTATGCTGATCTCAAAGCAATTGATTTGTTGACACACCAGGCAGGTTTAACTCCCTGGATTGCTTTCTATAAGCGAACACTGGAGAATGGTGAATTGGCCCCGTCGATTTACAGCAAAACAGATAAAGGTGTTTACAACCGGGCAGTTGCCGACAACATCTTCATCAAGGACGACTATTGGAAAACGATGTTAAAAATCATTGTGGAAACACCTTTGACAGGTAAAAAATCTTACGAATATTCGGATCTGAGCTATTATTTCTTCAATAAATACATTGAATTAACCAGTGGAATGGGGCAGAATGAGTTTGTGGAAAAGGAAATTTACAAACCTTTGGGATTACAAACTATGACCTATTTGCCATTGAAAAAATTCAACAAGAAACGCATTGCTCCAACAGAATATGACAAAGAATTCCGTAAACAATTGATCCATGGATATGTTCATGATCCGGGAGCAGCTATGATGGGTGGAGTTGCGGGTCACGCAGGATTATTCTCCAATGCAACAGATCTGGCAGCTTTGATGCAGTTTTTACTGAATAAAGGACAAATAGGAGACCAATCGATCATCAAAAAAGAAATTGTAGATCAGTTTACAGCATGCCAATTTTGTCCTGGAAACAGAAGAGGGATCGGTTTTGATAAACCAACGGTAAGTATCAAAAACGGTCCGACTTGTGATCTGGTTTCCCCTTCAACATTCGGACATTCCGGATTTACGGGAACGATCACCTGGGCAGACCCTGAAAACAAGGTGAACTTCGTCTTTTTATCAAACCGGGTTTACCCTGACGCAGACAATTGGAAAATTACAAAGATGAACGTGCGGACAGAGATTCAGCGAGTAATCTATGAGGCGCTTTTTGAAGCACGCAAAAAATAGGAGAATCAGCATAGGCTGATCAATAAAAAAACAAACCGGTGCAGTTTTAGAATCAGAACAGGAACTGCTTTTGATGAAATCTGCTCATGCGCAGATCGATTCAAATTAAACACACAGACATGAAAATAGGAATCGTATTGTATCCCACATTTGGTGGAAGTGGCGTAGTAGCCACAGAGTTGGGGAAAGCCCTGGCACAAAAAGGACATTTGGTCCATTTTATTACGTATTCGCAACCTGTCCGCTTAGGCAGTTTCCGCGAAAACATTTTTTACCATGAGGTACAGCTTTCAGATTACCCGCTTTTTGAATACCAGCCATATGAAACAGAATTGGCAAGTAAAGTCGTGGACGTTGTGAAATATGAAGGTCTGGACCTGTTGCATGTGCATTATGCTATTCCGCATGCTTCTGCTGCATTTATGGCACAACAAATCCTGAAAGCACAAGGAATCAACATTCCATTCATTACGACACTTCACGGAACAGATATTACATTGGTAGGGAAAGATCCTTCTTTCGAACCGGTTATTTCATTCTGTATCAATGCATCTGATGCAGTTACGGCAGTTTCTGAAAGTTTGAAGAAAGATACATACGCACACTTTGAAACGAAACGCGAGATCCACGTAATCCCGAATTTCATTCAGCCGAAGGCGGAATTGCCTGAAATCAATATGGATAAACGCCGTCATTATGCAAAAGACGACGAATTGATCCTGTGTCACATTTCGAATTTCCGTCCGGTGAAACGCATTTCAGATGTTGTCCGTATTTTCCAAAAAGTACAGGAGAAATTGCCGGCTAAATTATTGTTGGCAGGTGATGGCCCTGATCGTGCCATTGTAGAACGACTGGCACGTGATCTGGGAATTTGTCATAAAATTATTTTTATCGGGAAAGTGAGGGAAACCGGACCGATCCTGGAACTGAGCGACTTATTTCTATTGCCTTCTGAAACAGAAAGTTTTGGTTTGGCAGCGCTGGAAGCCATGGCAGAAGGTGTTCCGGTGGTTTCATCCAATACGGGTGGTATTCCGGAAGTAAACATTGACGGATATTCCGGATTTACATCCAATGTGGGAGATGTGGATTCCATGGCGGCAAATGCCATTCGCATTCTGGGAAATAAAGAAACACAGCAAAAATTCCGTCAGAATGCCCTGGATCAAGCGAAGAAGTTTGAACTTTCAGAAATACTTCCTTTGTATGAAGAATTGTATGAGTCAGTGCTGAAAGGACATTCCATTGAAAATTGAAAAGGGTGAAATAAGAAAGCGAAAAATTCACCGAACGAACACTTTTTTAAACGAAGGATTCGCTTTCTATCCAATACCTTTCAGTTAGCTGATTGCATATTCGATTATTTCAGGCTCCACGCTACGAATTCGTTCATGACTTCGGACCATTTGCCGTTTTTGTAATCCGGTTTTCCTTCGATAACAGTGAAGTAGTTGTGTTCCAGGCCAGGATAATGTTTGACCTCATAATTTGTTTTTCCGGCCTCAATAAAATACAGGGGAATCAATTCATTGAGAAAGCACATTTATCTTCCGGAAAGTTGACCACATTTAGAAGCCAGCATACAGCTATAATCAAAATGATTTAAAGTCCGGATACGCCAACTTTAACGTTAAATTTCTTTGTTTCGTCGACAATAAGTGATATATTCACTATGCTTATGAAGACAATATTTGATGAGGGAACTCGTAACGAGTTAATTGTGCGCATACAAAACATTCCGGAAAGTGCTGAAGCACAGTGGGGAAAAATGAATCTTTACCAGATGCTTACACATTGTACCACCTGGGAGCATTGGATGCAGGGTATTGGAAATTATCGGTATAAACAAGAGTTTATCGGGAAGATTTTTGGTAAAATGGGATTGAGACGCATGATCAAAGATGAAAAACCCATTGATAAGGGTGTTCCCACTTCCACGCAATTTAAAATCAAAGAAACAAGCGGAGATATTACTGAAAAGAAAAAAGAATGGATTCGATTGATCGAATCATGGGAAAACTACTCAAATCCAACATTTATTCATGATTTCTTCGGGAAAATGACAAAAGAAGAAGTCGGTTTATTAGCCTATAAACACACAGATCATCATTTAAGACAATTTAATAGTTAAAACTTATGAAAAAGATCGCTACCTTTTTTTTAGTTTGGATGATGTTCACATCGTCATCCGTGTTTGGTCAAACGCGGAGAGAAACCACTGTCAAACTGGAATGGCAAGAGCAGGGATTTGTGCATTTTTACACTGCCGGATATTCTGTTTATGTCAGCAAATCTGATTTTTTGAGCTTCCAGAATGAATTACTTGCCGGACTTTTCGATGAATATGCGGATAAGAACGATTCCATTAATCTAATGGACCCGTTTCCAATATTCAAAATGGAACAAAGAGATCTCTTATGGAACCAATTGATGCACTGTGCAGCTGAAGGACAAATGCTTATTTTACCCAACGATTCGAAGAAGAAATTAAAAACAGTGGTAATCATTGATGATACAAGTCTACGGGAAAGAGCAGTTACTATTTGGGAATGCCGTGATCCGAGAACAAATCAAATCATATTTTCGCACAGCATGGCATTTACTGGAACTCCTAATTTTTAAGCTGATTGAATTTATGCTGTTAACACCCTTGGTGATTTTACTGTGTAAATTGGTCGTAAATAGCGTTATTAAATTCGGTTGATGAGCAAGCTGATTTTGTTTTGTTTATTCTCTTTAGGGGTACTTCAAGTATTTTCTCAAATCCAGTCGGATACCGTTATTGATATAGATGGCAATGTGTACCATACGGTAAAGATTGGTACACAAACCTGGCTGGTGGAAAACTTGAAAGTAACCCGTTTCCGTAATGGAGACTCCATTACCTGCCTGCAAAAAACCGATCAGTGGATCAATGCAACTGCTTCGGGTTATTGTATTTATGATATCAGTCGGTTTTACCTGGATTCTGATCAAAAAGAGTTGCTTTTAAAAAAGATGGGGAAATTCTATAACGGTTATACCATTATGGATAAACGAAATATAGCACCTGAAGGGTGGCGCGTACCAGGTAATGAAGATTTTGATATCCTGGAGAACTATTTGGGTGGGCGTCAGGTTGCCGGAGCAAAGC
>CBFGPJ010000350.1:0-4178 GCA_965650615.1 uncultured Fluviicola sp.
TTAAACGATGGACCCAAATCCCACAACACAAGCGAACTGTAAAACTCCAGACTACATTAATCGGGAAGCTCCATTTTCTCCAGGAAACGCGTGTTAATGTGATGAAAATGAACGGGTAAAAGAATAATAAAGTAATTACGAAGATCAGCCCCACGTAAAACTTATAACACAAACTCAATACACCCAGGAACTGCTTCACCGATCAAAAATAACGCTTCCGGTCAAAATTCGGATACAAAAAACAATTCATTCTTGGAATTTCTATTCAATTCATTCCTTTTAGCAGAAAGAAACCAGTAAATTCGCAAAAAACAATTTAAATGGCACGAGTTCTTACAGGTATACAAAGCACAGGTACTCCACATTTGGGGAATTTGCTGGGTGCAATTTTACCTGCAATTGAAATGGCAAAGGATCAGCAAAATGATTCCTTTCTCTTCATCGCAAACCTGCATACTTTGACACAGATCAAAGATTCGGAGTTGATGCGCGAAAACACATATTCCACAGCTGCTGTTTGGTTAGCTTGCGGATTGGATCCCGCTAAAACAACTTTTTACAGACAGAGTGATGTACCGGAAGTGACGGAATTGATGTGGCATTTATTGTGTTTTTTTCCTTACCAGCGCTTAACACTTGCGCACAGTTTTAAAGACAAGGCTGATTATTTGTCGGACGTCAATGCCGGGTTATTTACCTACCCGATCCTGATGGCCGCTGATATCCTTTTATATGATGCGGAAGTTGTTCCGGTTGGAAAAGATCAGCTCCAGCACCTGGAGATATCACGGGATGTTGCTGTGAAATTCAACCTTAAAATGGGAGAAACATTTGTTTTACCGGATGCACGCATTGATGAAGTAACGAAGATCGTTCCCGGAACTGACGGAGAGAAAATGAGTAAGTCGCGAAACAATACGATCAATATTTTCCTGCCTGAAAAACAACTGAAAAAACAGGTCATGTCGATTGTTACTGACAGCAAAGGCCTGGAAGAACCAAAAGATCCGGATACCTGTCATATTTTCCGTTTATATGAATTATTGGCTTCCCCATCCGAGATCGAAACCATGAGAGCAAACTATTTGGGTGGCAATTACGGTTATGGGCATGCAAAAAATTCACTTTTGGAACTGATTTTGAATAAATTTTCAACAGAACGCCAAAAATATAATGAGTTGATGGAAGACAAGTCCCAGATTGATAAAGCCTTAGAAATCGGGGCTTCCAAAGCAAGAGTGATTGCTCAGGAAACCTTAAAACGGGTCCGTATTAAAGTTGGTTACTAAAAAAATTTTGATTGAACGATACCGTTTAATCAAAAAATAGTATATTTGACTCAACTTATGTTACACCAACATAAACTACTCTTATTAAACCAACATGCTGAAGCTCCTCTTATGGGGCTTTTGCCTTTTTAGGGAGGAATGGACTAACTAATACGGCGTAAATTCCTTCCGGACCACTAACATTTGTTTTAAATGTTATTTTTGTAAAAACACTGCAACGTGCTTACTATGTTTAAACAGTTCGCTCTTATTTCCTTACTCGCTGTCGGGTTTGTCGGCTGCTCGGATGACTCCGTGAATGTCGAAGACCTGAAAGCAATAGGTGGCGCAAAGTACGGAGGCACCTTCCGATTCATGTCTTCGGAAAAGATTGAGGCACTCATACCACTCCAAGCCACAACACTTTACACTCAGCGAATTACATCCCAGATTTTTGATCCCATTTTACGTTTGGATGCATCCGGGTCTAAAGTTATTCCATCTGTTGCAGAAAGCTTTTCTGTTTCTCCGGATGGAAAATCTTACACCTTAAACATCCGGAAAGGTATCTACTTTCACCCGGACGAATGCCTGGACGATGAAGGCAGAGAACTTACGGCTGATGATGTAAAGTTCACACTGGACATGTCATGCAGCGGATTGAAAATGAACGAGGTCAGTTTCATGCTGAACGATCGCGTAGTTGGCGCTTCAGAATTCAATAAAGCAACCAAAACAGCATTCAAAGCTGGCGGTGTTTCCGGGATTAAAGTCCTCGACAAATACAAGCTTCAGATCAACCTGGTGGAGGCTTTTGCGGGATTCGACAAATTACTGACCTATTCCGGTTTCGGGGTTTTCCCGAAAGAAGCTTATGATTTCTACAAAGAAGAGCTTAAGAATCACCCCGTAGGAACAGGACCTTTCATGCTGGAAGAGTTTTCGGATAAAGGATTGAAATTGAAACGAAATCCAAACTATTGGGCAAAAGATCAATTTGGGAATCAACTTCCCTTTTTGGCAGCGATTGAATTAAGCTATACGAAGAATAAACGCAGTGAATTAATCGCATTCAGAGAACGGAAAATTGACCTGGTACTGGAAATCCCGACAGAAGAAGTAGATAATATCCTGGGGTCCCTTCAGGAAGCACAGGAAGGAAAGACAGTGAAACACAAAGTAGATTCAAAACAGTCGTTTTCCGTTACTTTTCTAGGTATGTCCCAACGCAACCCAGTTTTCAAGGATGTACGTGTGAGAAAAGCAATTAATCACGCAATCGACCGCGTAAGTTTGGTAAACAAGACTTTACAGGGTGAAGGTTACCCGGTTTTAAACGGTTTCATTCCAAATACTGAATTCTTTCCTGCAAATCGGGTAAAAGGGCCTGATTTCAATGTAAACAAAGCGAATGCATTGCTTGCTCAAGCTGGCTATCCAAATGGAAACGGTTTCCCGGCAATGGTCATCTATGTCAGCGGGAATAAGGATGCTGCCAACCACTTACTGGCGAAAGGAATCGCAAAGCAATTGAAAGAAAATTTAGGCCTTTCCATTACCGTTGAACTGCTTGATTTTGAGAAGCGAAACCAATACGTAAAATCAGGAAAAGCAAGCATGTGGGTTTCCGGATGGATTGCGGATTATCCGGATGGAGAAAGTTTTCTGAGTATTTTCTATGGGAAATATGCAAATCTTGATTCAGAGTTTATGAATCCGTTCAAGTATAGAAATTCCAGATTTGATGAACTGTATGTTCGTCTGAATAAAGAACAGGATCCAAAAAAACGTACGGATATTATGGTTGAATGTGATCAGCTGATTGTAGATGACGCTGTGGTGGTTCCGTTAACAAATGATGACTTCATTACCATGATCAATTCCCGGGTCCGAAATTTTAAAACAAATTCATTGGAGAATTTAGATTTTTCCAATATCTTTATAAAAGAACCAAAGGGTTCGAATTAAATTTTTTAACTAACTCTCAGCTTGCAAAAAATGAAGGCAGTCCAGGGCGGATTGCCTTTTTTTATTGTTTTTCCTGACTTAACATAATCTGAAAAATTTCTTAACTTAGAATCAAAACCTCCATAGTAAGTTTGTCGCTTTATAAATTAATCCATGGTAAGAAGTCAGGAAACAAATTCATCAAAACCCAAAATACATGCTGCCAAATACTACAACCGTGAATTAAGCTGGCTGGCTTTTAATGACCGTGTTTTACAGGAAGCCCTGGATGATGAAGTGCCCTTAGTTGAGCGTTTACGTTTTTTGGGGATCTATTCAAATAACCTGGATGAGTTTTACCGGGTCCGGGTGGCGAACGTCAAGCGAATGATCCAGCTGGAAGATCAAAAGGTAGAAGGCTATAAAGGAACCGCAGAAGAATTGTATGAAGAGATCCGGAACGTAGTGATTAAGCAACAACGCAAATTCGAACATGCTTACGCTTCCATCCTTCACAAGCTCAAACTGAAAGGAATCAAGCACTATGATGAGCAAACGGTCAACGAAAAACAAAAAGAAGAATTGAAGAATTACTTCTTTTCTTCCGTTATTCACGACATTGTTCCGGTTCTGATCGATAAAAAGAGACCCTTTCCAAGGCTCCGTGATAAAGCAATTTACCTGGCCGTACGCATGGAATGGGATTATAAACGAAAAGCACGTTTTGCACTCATTGAAGTTCCCAACCTGGTTTCCAGGTTCTATATCCTGGAATCTCCCAAAGAAAAGGGTGTGATATTGATTGATGATATTATCCGTCTTCACCTGGCAGATATCTTCCCGATCTTCTCTTTTGATACGATTGAAGCTTTCACCTTCAAATTTACGCGTGATGCTGAATTGAACCTGGATGACGATGTTTCCATGTCTTTCATTGAAAAAATGGAGAAGAGTATCAAACAG
>CBFGPJ010000351.1:0-4165 GCA_965650615.1 uncultured Fluviicola sp.
TAAAACGGTTGGAGAAGCTGGCTGGCCATGAGTTCTTGCCAACAATGCAATTCCGGACCAGTCTTTTGTATATCCTTTCAATACAGCGATCAGTTCATTCAACGCAGGAATGTACACTTCATTCACTGCTTCTTTTAAACTTAAAGGAATCGATGTGTTATTGATATCTTGTGAAGTCAACCCGAAATGAATGAATTCCAAATAATTATCCAATCCCAGGTTTTGCATTTTATCTTTCAGGAAATACTCAACCGCTTTTACATCATGGTTGGTTGTTTTCTCAATGTCCTTGATTGCCAATGCATCCGCTTCAGAAAAAGCTGTAACGATTTCTCTCAACTTCGGAAAAACAGTCGCTGAAACTTCTTTTAAAGGACCAATTCCTACTTCAACCAAAGCAATGAAGTATTCAACCTCTACGTGGACCCTGTATTTGATCAACCCGAATTCGGAAAAATAAGGGGCCAGTTCGCTAACTTTTGAACGGTAACGTCCATCTACCGGACTAATTGCTGTTAACGATGTGAGAGACATGGAATTACTCATAACTTCATTTTTTTTGAAGGTGCAAAGATACCAAATAGTGATTAGGCATCAGCGATTAGGCAATAGTTTTTTTATTAGGTAGTCACTACATAACTTGGCAAACGAATATAACCGCCAGTTTACGTGCAATTGCAGATTCACAATTAATGTTGTTCTTCCCCTCAAAAAATGCATAACTATTGCCTATTGCCTAATTTCTATTCACTAAATTTGAATATGCGATTCATCAAGAACCTTTTTATCGGTTACAGAGCTTACATCAAAGCGTTTCGCTTAATCGTTGATTACAAGTTGTATTTCTACATTATTTTCCCGGCCATCCTGATGCTGGGAATCTACCAGTTGGGTTTTATGATTCATTTACATGAACCTGAGGCAACAGCAACGAGCATGAATGGAATCATCTGGTACCTGATCAAATTACTGTTTGAAATCCTTATTGCCACTACCCTGATGCGTTTTGCAAAATACCTGGTAGTAATTCTTTTGGCACCGTTATTTTCGAAGATTTCCCAAAAAGTTGAGTTTATTTTGACCGGGAACCGGTATCGCTTCAATTTTTCGCAGCTTATCAGTGATATTAAACGCGGTATGAAGATCGGAATCCGGAATATCATGTGGGAAGTGTTCTTTTTCACAGTCATTTTCCTGGTCGGTGTAATCGGTTGGGGAGATTTCAGTACCAGTCCCGTTCGACACGTTTTGTTCTTTATCAGTTTTTACTATTACGGTTTTTCTTTCATGGATTATATTCACGAGCGCTTGCAGATGAATGTCCAGGAAAGCACCCAATTAGCACGTGAAAATCGGGGAGTTGCACTTTCAATCGGATCTGTTTATTCCATTCTGATCTGGAACTTCATCGATCTGAACACCTTGTTCGATTGGTCAGGATTCAGTGCCGATCCCGGACAATTCATGCTTACTTTTATTACCAACCTGGGACTTTGGTTCTGTGCTTCTTTCGCACCGATCTGGGCCATTGTAGCCGCAACGATTGCCATGCACGATCTCCTCGACTTGAAAACAAAGAGAAAAGATGAATTTGCGGAAAACACGATGAGATAATATTTCGGGACTTCGGTTCCGCTCAGTCACCGAACTATTTAATAGCATTTTGGATATAAAAGGATGATGAGCGTAGTCGAAGTATGATTTTTTTAATTACTTTGTCTTCAAATTATACAACAACAACATATGAAAATCCTGTTCGGAACTTTGTTATTGCTACTATGCGCAACCAAATCATTTGCCTTTACTTCTATCTCTAAGGATAGTGTAACAGGTATCATTGATAAATCGGCTGCTTTGATCAAAATTGATCAGGGGAAACAATTGGTCGGAGAAAATAAAATTCGCGAAGCTCTATTGGTCTTTCGTGAAGCTGCAATTAAAGACCCGAATTCATGGAAAGCTTCTTTCTGGATCGCTTATTGCCACTATCGTTTGAAAAACTTCGGATACGCAAAACAATATGGTTTGGATGCAATTGCAAAAGGTCCGGACGATGTGGATGCGGAAGTATACGATATTTTGGGAGTTGCCAGTCATAACATGAATGAACTGGATTCAGCAGAACATTACTTTGAATTGGCTTTGGAACGTCTTTCAAAATCACGTGCAAAAGAACTAAATACGGAAAGTAAACTGGCTTCTGTGCGCTTCGCAAAAGAACACAAAGGAACTGCGGGCCTGAGAACACCTCTAATGGGGGATGTAAATTCAGGATACAACGATTATGCTCCTGTTTTCTCTGCCGACGGAAAACGCATTTATTTTACATCCAGAAGAGCAAATACAACCGGAGGAATGATGAATCCGGATGACCAGGAATATTTTGAAGACGTTTACACGGGAGTTTGGAACGAAAAAATGTTGAAATACGACAGTGTCAGTAACAATGTTGAACGCATCAACGGGCCCGGATTTGAATCCATATCATGGCTTTCAAAAGATGGTTTACATGCCATTGTAACCATGAACAACACCGCAACAAATGCGAAGAAAGTAACCGGTTCATCGGATATCGCGGAAGTAGAATTTACTAAGAAAGGAAAATGGAACGTTCCGAAAGTGATTTCAAATAAAACGATCAACACCAGTTTCTTTGAAGGTTCTGCAACGGTAACCGCTGATGGAAATACCATGTATTTTGTTTCCGATAGAAAAGGTGATAAACGCTCAACAGATATTTATGTGGTTCAACGCACCGGAAAAACCTGGGGAGAAGCAAAAATCTTGAGCGACAGCGTGAACACGATCATGCGTGAAACAACTCCTTACATTTCTCCGGACGGAAGGTTCCTATTCTTTAGTTCCGAAGGTCACATCGGAATGGGCGGATTGGATGTATTCGTTTCGGAAAACACCGGTACAGGCTGGACAAAAGCTAAAAACCTGGGGCCATTGGTAAACTCCGTAAATGACGATACGCATTTTGTAATTTATAAGGAATTAGGAAAAGCATACTTAAGCGGATTGACCGTAAACGATAAGAAAAGTAGTATGGATATTTACGAAATTGATCTAAGCAAATTGATTTTACCCGTAAAACTTTAATCCGTCATTGAACGAATTGAACACTTAAACGTACCTTGTTGGGTACGTTTTTTTTTACATCTAACTATGAACAAACTAATACCGATCTTACTGCTCCTGCCCTTTTTCGGGTGGAGCCAGAAAGAAACCAAGGCAGAAGCCACGATTCAAAAGGTGACGGTCTTTTCGCAAGGTGCACAAGTAGAACATTCCAAAGAGCTGGATCTGAGCAAGGGGAAACAAATTGTTGTTTTCCAGAAACTGACCGACTTCCTGGACCCGAGTTCCATTCAGCTGAAATGCTCCGAATCGGCAACAATCCTGAGTGTCCGCACACGAAAGAACTTCGATGACAAAACCATTGCTGAAACGGAATTGAACGAAAAGAACGACCGCAAAAAAGCATTGGAAAAACAGGAACGCACCCTGCGCGACGAATACAAAGTCTTGTTGTTGGACGAACAATTACTATTGAAGAACAACAGTTTAAGCAGTCAGCAACAAGCCATGAAAATTGCCGAACTGAAAGAGGCTTCGACCTTCTTTCATGCAAAACTTTCTGAGATCAATACCCGCAAGTCGCAACTGGATTCTGAAATTGAAGCAGTAGTGCGCAAGATCAATACGATCGAGCAGGAAATCAATACCCGCAAAGGATTGCCGGTTGTAAACTACACCGAAGTAGAGGTCGAACTGGATGTAGAGAAAGCAGGAACAGTGAATTTCGATTTCACGTATATCACACACAAAGCTTCCTGGAAACCGTATTACGACATGCGCAGTAACGGCGTGGGCGCTCCGGTTCTATTGGAAGCAAAAGGATTGGTTTCCCAAAACACCGGCATCGATTGGAAAAACGTCAAACTGATTCTTTCAACAAACGATCCCTACGACAATACACAGGAACCGACAATCGATCCGTGGTATGTCAATTACTACACACCGGCTCCGAGAAAACAAATCGCTGACCGCTACATCCCGGAATACAATTTTGATGGAGAAACCATTCACGGAGAAGTAACCGATGCGACAACCGGTGAACCGCTGGCTTTTGCGAAAATTTCCATGAACAACAATCCTT
>CBFGPJ010000352.1:0-4163 GCA_965650615.1 uncultured Fluviicola sp.
CTGAGCGGTCCTTTCTTGTGCCGCAGCGGTGTTCTCATATCCGCAAAGAATGGTTTTTACTGCTTTCGGAAATTCTGTTTCTGTTTGAAGTACCAATGGATTTCCAAATAAAACGACAGTCGCATTGGCATTTTCAGGAAGCAGGTCCAACACTTTCTTCCAGGAACCAAAACCGTAATTGTTTCGGGCACGCTGACCATCCGAATGAAAATCCAGGATATAGATTGCATCCGGATTTAATTTGATTTCTTTTAATCTGCGAACTGCTTCTTCCGGAGTAAAGTATTTATAATGAGATACTTTTGCGTAATCATTTAAACGATCTCTAAAAGCGGCTGTGTGTGTACCGACAGCAATGCGAATAATCTCTTTATCCAATCTGTCAATCGGTAAGTTGTTATCTTCATTTTTGATATATAACAATGCTTTTTCATAAATCCGGTTAATGATCAGTTTGCGTTCCGGAGCAGGGTCCTTTCGTTTGATCATTGGTTTATGGACGATTGCCTGGTATTTTGCTCTTAAAATTCTTTTGCAATGTTCGTTTACGTCCTCCTTGCTCAATTCTCCGCTTTCTACTTTGGAGTAGATCAGTTGGATCGCATCAGAGACATTTTCAGGGAACAGCAAAATGTCACACCCTGCCAGGTAGGCTTTCGCAACAACTTCTGATTTTCCATATTTCTCCGAAACTGCTTTCATGTTCAACGCATCCGAAATGACCAATCCTTTGAAACCAAGTTTCTTACGTAGGTAGTTTTCGATAACCGGTTTTGATAAACTGCTCGGTGTACCGCTTGGATCCAATGAAGGAACATTCAGGTGAGCAACCATTACCGAACGTGTTCCGGCCTCAATTCCACTTTTAAACGGAAGAAAATCTTTCGTTTCGAATTCATTTACACTGTGTGAAACGGTTGGGAGTTCTTTGTGGGAATCCTTATCCGTATCTCCATGCCCCGGGAAATGCTTCACACAGGAAATGACACCTGCATCTTCAATTCCTTTTACGATTGCTGCAGTTTGTTTCGCAACCTGCTGCGGATTTGAACCAAAAGCCCTGAAACCGATTACCGGGTTTTGCGGATTCAGGTTTACATCAGCCACCGGAGAGAAATTCATATGAATTCCAAGCATATCACATTCAATTCCCATGTGGTAACCGATCTTTTCTGTCAGTTCAAGGTCATTTGCAGCTCCGATTGTTTGCTGGTATGGAAAACGAGGTTCTCCCGAAAGACGCATGGCTGTTCCCCATTCCGCATCCATCCCGATTAATAAAGGAAGTTCTGCGTTGGATTGCATCTGTTGGATGGCTTCCTGCAGGTTATCACGTTCTCCCTGGAAAAAGATCAAACCACCGATTTTTTGTTCACGAACCAAAGCTTCCGTTTCTGCAAGGTGCTCTTTCCCTTTGTTCGACCAGCAGGCAACCATAAATGATTGTGCTATTCGTTCCTTCATGGATAGCTTTGCCAATTCAGCTGCAATCCATTGATCTTCTTCCTTGTCTGTTGTAAGACTTGTTTGATGCTTTTTTACAGGTTTTGACGCCGGAGTTTTTAAAAGTGCTGAAGTGATCAATCCCGATCCGATGACAAGGACCAAAATAAAAGGAGCTTTACGGAATGTCTTTTTGTTCATAGAGCAAAATTAAGTCATTTGATCGGAGATAGAAACTGGTTTGAAATAGTTTTCAACATTGTGCCTTCGACTACGCTCAGTCACCGATTATCACACAAATGAAAGGTTACGGGCTAAAGGAGGCTGAGCGCGGTCGAAGCCAACTGACAGCCTGTCAGCCTGAAAAAAATGGAATGAGAATTGTTAAAAAGACAACGTCAGAACTAAGAGATTATCTTAAATTTGTTGGTATCGCATAAAATTGAAATTCATTCATGTCAGATATAATCCGTTTACTCCCCGATCACGTTGCCAACCAGATTGCAGCCGGTGAAGTTGTCCAAAGGCCGGCTTCAGTGGTGAAAGAATTAGTGGAAAACAGTATTGATGCGGGAGCAACGAAAATCGAATTGTATATCAAAGATGCCGGGCGTACGCTGATCCAGATTGTAGACAACGGAAAAGGAATGTCGCCTCTGGATGCACGTATGTGTTTCGAACGACATGCAACCAGTAAAATTGCACATGCAGATGATCTTTTTGCATTAAAAACAAAAGGATTCAGGGGTGAAGCATTGGCTTCCATTGCAGCAATTGCACATGTGACACTTCAAACGAAACGCGCAAACGATGAATTGGGGACAAAGATCCTGATCGAAGGAACAGAAGTGGTCAGCCAGGAGCCGACTCAATGTTCTGTTGGCTGTAATTTCGAGATCAAGAACCTGTTCTTCAATGTTCCTGCACGCCGCAATTTCCTGAAATCAGATAATGTTGAGTTTAAACACATTATTGACGAATTTGAACGTGTGGTTCTTCCCCATCACGACATCGCTTTTCGTTTGGTCCATAATGATCAGGAAATTTATCATTTGACCCCGGCACCATTAAGAAAGCGCATTGTGGATGTTTTTGGGAAGAAATTCGGTGACAACCTCGTTCCGGTTACTGAACATACAGATATTGTAGCTTTGGACGGTTTTGTTGGAAAGCCGGAAGTGGCCAAGAAATCACGCGGAGAACAGTTTTTATTCGTAAACAATCGTTTTTTCAAGGATACTTATTTCAATCATGCCATTTCTGCGGCATTTGAACATTTGCTCCCGTCGAAATTATTTCCAGGTTACTTTTTATTCCTGGAAGTGGATCCGAAACAAATCGACGTAAATGTTCACCCAACTAAAACAGAGATCAAATTCGAAGAAGATAAAGCGATCTATAGTATTATCAGAAGTGCGGTCCGTTTAGGATTAGGAAAGTTCAATATTACTCCTACACTCGATTTTGATCGGGAAAGTGAGTTTGATCTTCCGGTTTCTATGTTGAGTCAGACTCCAGTTGCTCCTGAAATCAGGGTTGATAAGAACTACAATCCGTTTCATGTGCAAAATACGCGTGAAGGACAGTTTTCTAACGGAACTTCGGCTCCAACGTCTTCTTCTGCGAAAGACAAGGCCTTTTCTTCTGCAATGAATAAAGCCGGATTTGGTTCGCAGTTTCAATCGGCCAGCCTGGATGAGTTGTGGAATTCGGAGGCAATTCAGGAAGAATCGAATGTGAATCAATCCGAAGAGAAACCGCTTCAAATCGTTTTGGATGTCGAAACACTGAAATCAATTGGACCGTTTATATTGAAAGGTTCATTTGTGGTAGGTTCTGTTCCGGAAGGATTGCTGGTGATTCATTACCGTAGAGCTTACGAACGAATGTTATATGATGATCTGATGCGTGGTTTTTTCATCAATCCCCTGGCATCTCAACAGCTTATTTTCCCGATGGAAAAAGTGATGTCAAAACAGGAACAATTGGCCTGGAATGAACACGAGAAAACCCTTTCACGTATTGGATTCAATTGGTCGTGGGCAGATCAGGAATTACACATTGACGGAATTCCACAAATATTGGATGAATCGACTGTCTTGTCCTGCGTAGATAAAATCCTGGAACAGCTGCAAATGGGAACGTTGGATAAAGGTGAGATTGCACACACCGTATTATCCCAAATTGCATTCGGTGGCAGCATGTCCTTCAAACTTCAAAGTAACCAGGAAGCAATTTCCGACTTTATATCACGTTTATTTGAAGCAGATGAACACACATTTTCTCCTTCAGGAAAGCGAATTATAGCACAAATTACAAATGAACAATTAATACAATTATTTTAAAGATATGTTTGCAAATATTCCTCCGGTTATCAAGAATTTGCTCTTGTTGAACATAGTGGTGTTTATTGCCATTGTGGTAATGGAGTCACGCGGTATTTATTTACGGAATGTTTTAAGTGCTTATCCGATCAATTCACCTTTCTTTCAACCTTACCAAGTGGTGAGTCATATGTTTGTGCATGCAGATATCGGACATCTCTTTTTCAATATGCTTGCCCTAGTTATTTTTGGTTCGATATTGGAACGTGTTTGGGGAGCTAAACGTTTCTTCTTTTTCTACTTTGCTTCCGGGGTTGGTGCTTTTCTGATTTATCAGAGTATTTCGATGTTCCAGATTTACCAGGCAACAGAGTTCCTGGCTTCACAAGGGTATGA
>CBFGPJ010000353.1:0-4158 GCA_965650615.1 uncultured Fluviicola sp.
ATTTGGCCGGGTAAGAATGCTCCTTTTCTGGGGATACTTCATCCAATTCGACCTGATTACATTTATCAGAGATACCAGATACGGTTTTGAAGCTTACGGAAAGCTTAAAAATGCAAGTTTCCTCGATATGATCGGTTCCTGGTTTCACGATATCCTGGTTCCTTTCTTCCCAACGGCTTATGAAGCAAAAGCATGGATCTTTACGTATCATTTCAGCTGGTTCCAGGCATTCCACGTGCTGCAGTCAATCGGGTTTGGAATTTTCTTCCTGCTTGTAGTATACGGGATTTTTAAGATCATCAAAAAGGGACCTCTTTACATTTATTATCTCGTAGCAGCACTCATCATTTTTGTTATCTACGGATACATGAAGGAACACATTAAACTTTATGGTGTTTCAGAAGGAATTAAAACGATAAAAGATCCGCGTTTTTTCATTCCGAAAGGTGCACCTAAGTTTATTCAGAACATGATGTACGGTGAATTCTCCGATTTCAGTTTTGTCCGTTATTCCGGGTATGTGCTGATGGGAGGAATGATCGGTGCAATTATCAGACATTACGAGAAAAATGTTCGTCTTTGGTGGTTTGGAGTAACGTTTATTGTAGTTGGCTTGTTTTTCAATATTGCCGGACAAACGCTTTTCCATGAACTGGACCAGTTTACAGATTGGATCGGTTTGACTGCACATGGCTGTTTTGAAAATAATACGACCGGTTTTGCACGATTAGGACAAGTAGCAATACTTTTGGGAACATTGATGCTTGTAGATGCAAACTTCAAGATCAATGCACCATTGTTCCTGAAAATGGGGCAAACAACCTTCCCTGTTTACATTGTTCACGTGATTATTTTATACGCCGGAATTATTGGTATAGGACTTGATCCGGAGCCATGGTACCACCGTCAGTTTAATCCATGGGTTGCAGTTTCGATCTCGGCGTTCTTTATTACGGTCTTCGTAATCATGGTGAAGTACATCGAACCGTTAACGGAATTGTATTACAAGGTTTTCGGTATTTTCTATCCTAAACGAAAAAAAAAGCTTCGTAAATGAATAAATTAGTCTTATTCTTTTCTTTAATCACCAGCCTTAGTTTTAGTCAGCAACCTGCCAATGTTCTTTTCATCGGGAACAGTTTTACGCATATGAACAACATGCCTAAAATCTTCGAATACCTGGCTAAATCCAAAGGAAAGAATGTGTATGCAGACTCTATCGCAGTAAGTGGAAGTACGTTGAAAGCACATAGCGAAAGACCAAGTACTTACCTGAAAATGAAAACCAGGAAATGGGATTACGTATTGATCCAGGGGTTTTCAAGGGAATTTGCCGAAGACAGCTCGGTCATCTTAAAAGAGTCTATTCCTTACGCAAAACTATTGATCGATAGCGTGCTTAAAACAAGTCCCTGCGCCCAGATCTACTTCTATATGACCTGGGGTTACGAAAAAGGATATCCTGAACAGCCTGCGAATGATACTTATCCTAAAATGCAGCAACGCATTTGGAACGGATACATGATGATGAGTGATACTTTGCATTATCCGGTAATTCCTGTAGGAGCAGTATGGAAAAATATTCGCGAAATGCATCCCGATATTGATCTTTATTTCACGGACAGGTACCATCCGAATGCTTTGGGAAGTTTTACGGCTGCCTGTACCGCGTATGCGTCTATTTTCAAAGAATCTCCTGTCGGAGGAACAGCACCCAAAAGAGTTGATAGCACCTATTGGAAAGTAATTGAACAAGCTGCTGCGAATGTGGTCCTTAAAAGCCTGAATGTATACAAGCTGAACCAAACCCGCATTTTTGATATAAAAGAAACTCCGGTGATGGATTTCAAAATAAAGGAAACCTGGCTGGCGGCACAATTCACCAATCAAACAAACGATAAAGGTGAGTATTATTGGGATTTCGGTGATGGTGTTACTTCAACGAAAAAGAACCCGAAGCATTATTATAAAACATCCGGAACTTATACCGTGACGTTACACATGAAACAGAACTGCAATAATTTCACATTGAAAAAGCGTGTTACGGTTTCAAATAAAATCAAAAGAGCAAATCAGGGGAAGTAAACAGAATGAGAAACGGAATGAAAATGAGGATTAATTTGAATATTCTGTTTCAATTTCACTGATAAAAGATCATTTTATCTTAGGCTTGCACTTCATTCACATTAGAAATAATGAACGGGACATTAGAATGAGATTCCAATTGTCATTCCCGCTCTCATTTTCATTCTGACTTAAGGTAATACCGGAATTCCTTCGTTCGGTATTTTTTCGCAACAAATTGCTGGATCCTGGTAAATTCTTCCAGGTTGTGGATTGCCAGTTTATCTGCTCCCTGCGGACTTTTTCCATAGATTGCCGAATACATTGTGCAGGCAACAAGATAGGAGCCTTCATAGGTAGGATGTGAATTATCCCGAAGGTACAATTGAGATTCCGGGTAAGTCACAACATAACTTCTCCATACTTTTCCAACCGGGATAACCGGAACTTTGTACCTGTTTCGCAAATTATGATACCCAGCAGCAACGGCATTCAACATGGAATCGGGATCTGAAAAACGTTTGCTCTTTGGATCTCCTTTCCGGTAAGGCCAGGTCATGTAGAAATACACTTTTGCATTCTTTTGATTCTTGTCAATCATTCCCAGCATTTTATCCAAAGCGGGATATGTCCGTTCGTTAAACCTGGCGGAATCCCGTAACATATCTCTTGACGATCCCTGAAGAACAATGACATCCCATTTCCGGTTATGCAAAGCCTTATACAATTTCTTTCGTTTCGAATGAAGATAAAAGGTATACTTTCCACGGGTAATGTGAGATACTTCAACCTGTTCACCTTTGGATTGCGCAATCTTTTCGAATAGTTCGGGCATATTATTCCGGTAGGTATAACTATTTCCCACGAAAAGAATATGCGTTGTTTTTTGGGATTGTGAACAGGAAAAACACAGTAATAAAAGCAGAACAAATAAATACCCATTTGTTCTGCCCGGATTTATTTTATGCATTTTGAATATCTTGTGCAATCTGTGCCAATTCTTCCTGGCTCAAAGTCAATTTTTCCTGTGAAAAATTCATATCGGCAATTCCATTGATCGGAATCAAATGAATATGTGCATGAGGGACTTCCAAACCGATCACAGTCACTCCTATTTTACGGCATGGAAATACTTTCTTGATCTTATGGGCTACAGACTTGGCAAAGATCATCATTGCAGCAAGTTCCGAATCGTCCATATCAAAAATGTAATCGGTTTCTTTTTTTGGAATTACCAAAGCGTGTCCTTTTCTCAAAGGCATGATATCCAGGAATGCCAGAAAATCGTCGTTCTCTGCAATCTTGTGACATGGAATTTCTCCCGAAATTATTTTTGAAAAAATAGTTGCCATTAGCGTGCAATATCCATTACTTCAAACTTGATAATACCATTTGGCGTTTGAACATCTGCAATGTCTCCAACTTTCTTACCCAAAAGTCCTTTCCCGATCGGGGAATCCACCGAGATCTTTTTCTCCTTCAAATCTGCTTCACTTTCAGCAACCAGGGTATATTCCATTTCCATATTGTTATTCAAGTTTTTGATCTTCACGCGTGATAAAATGAAAACTTTGGAATTATCTATTAATGTATTATCAATGATCCGTGCTTTGGAAACCAATTCCTCCATCTTGGCAATTTTCATTTCCAATAATCCTTGTGCCTCTTTTGCTGCATCATATTCAGCATTTTCAGACAAATCTCCTTTATCTCTTGCTTCTGCAATTTGCTCTGATATGCGAGGCCGCTGCACGGTTTTCATTTCATGCAATTCATCCTTCAACTTCTTAAGTCCTTCTTCTGTATAATATGCGAAATCTGACATAATTATTTCTTTGTTATGAGCTATAAATAACAACAAGAGAGCCCAATGGACTCTCCTGTTGCAACAAATATATGTTTTTTATCTATCGAAACAAACCCGTTTTCCTTATTTTAACTTGTTTTTAAGGCTAATTATGAATTTTACAAGTAACTTTTCAACTAATTCAGTAGCTGGAATAACGGTATCATTTTTCGTTTTACATGTATCAAACGGCTTAAATTGTTTCAAGATCGACCTGGCGCATTCCTCCGAAGAACTTCACAATACGC
>CBFGPJ010000354.1:0-4147 GCA_965650615.1 uncultured Fluviicola sp.
CACGTCTGTCTGCACCACATTGAACGTCATTTCGTCCTAAGATGTCATCATACCAAGGGTAGTCTCCCTCTTCCGGTTCGTAGAACATATCGTTATTGACATCATAGAATGGTGCCAGGAACTGATCTTGTCCGCGACCGATATCTCCGTTACCCGGCCAAGCATTGATTTGTGCCAGAGTTTCGTTTGTAGGAGAAGGACAATCACCTGTTGTACAGTTATTATAAGTAATGAACAAAATAACCCCTGCTTTTGTGATCGTGAAAATGTTGTCATACAACAAACACTGATCCGGGTCAATTGTTCCATCACCATAATTGCGTCTTGCAGTATCTCCCTGAGGCACTGATGGATCAAAGTTTCCTGTTCCATAATCAACCGTAAGCGGTCCAGGCCAGAAATCATTCCCATCTGTACGGAACTTAACGGCAGCCAATTTTAATTGACCGTTAACGTCTGTTCCTCCCATCCAAAGAGCTCCGGCATAAATTACCGTTACTGCAGTTTCACTTCCTTTCTTTTTTGGAACTGTATATGTTGCTAGTCCGTTTGCACGATCCAGGAATAACAAACCTCCTGTTTCCAACTGACAACTAACATCATTAAAGTCCATAGTTTTACGGTAATTCGCAGGTGCACAATTCGCAGCCTTTGTTGTTACCGTGGGTTTCGGCTTATCTCCAGCCGACTTCCCTTTCCCAAAATCATGATTGTATGCACTGGCCTGGCCAATGAAACACATCGTGACTGCGAGCGATAAGTATTTTAATGTTCGTTTCATACTTTAATTTTTTTCTTTCTTAGAAATCAAACTTAACCCCTAAGCGAATAGTTCTTGGCGCACTAATATTAAATGGATTTGCCACTTTCATCGCGTAATAATCTCTGAAAGACTGCTCATCCAACTGGTTTTGGATAGATGTTTGGTATTGAGCTGCTGCTAAATATCCATCGTCATTCCAGTTACCTGTAGCTCTATAAACACCAAGAACGTTCATTGTATTGAAAAGGTTGGTAACACGAAGATAAACTTGCAAATAAGTTGATTTCTTCTTATCATCTTTTCCAAAGTCAATTCCAAATGTACGGTCTAACTGTAAATCCAAACGGTACTGCCAAGGCAATCTTGAACCGTTAACAGTTCCTGTAATACCTGAAGTATTCGGATTAATTAGTGCATCTCCGGTAACACCAGTTTGAGAAGTGTAAGGAGAACCGGAATAGATATTCGTAATAAGGTTCAAACCTGTGTTCTCAAGGATTTTAGCGTCCCCGATCATTGGTCCGTTGTAATCAGCTCCTTCACCGTAACGGTAATCGAATGTGATTGCAAACGTATGACGCTGGTCGTAAGAATAAGGGAATACACTACGTAAGTTAGGTAAACCTGCTGTTTGAAGACCTGTCAACAATGTTGCTGCAGATGTTGCATCAGAACCTGTACCATCAGCAAACTGCAATGTATACGCTGCAGTCATACGAACATTTCCTGTTCTGCGAAGGTCATAAGAAACCGTCAACCCTTTTACTGTACCGAAGTCACGGTTACCAAATGAACGGTAAGTGTTCGGGTATGCCTCAAATACGTTAACCAACTGTACGTTATTACGCTGTTCGCGATAGAACGCAGAGATTTTCAAAGATGAAGTTTTGGATAAAACCTGTTGGAACCCGATTTCATAATCGATCGTTTGTTCCGGCTTCAAATCCGGGTTGTTAATTGTATTTGTACGAGCTTCGATAAATTGATAATCGATCGGATTAAAACGGTTACCTGTTGTAGGACGTTTTGTCAAGATATCGTAATGCGCAAAGAATGATGCTTCATCCGAAATAGGGAATGAGAATGCAATACGAGGCATTACGTTAATTTGTGGTTTGTAATCTTCAAACGCATCTGCACTTACTCTTGAATTCGTAGCAGCAGAAGGATCTTTCAACCAAGGAGAAATACCCGTAGCACCACGAATCAATTTCGGATCTTCGATTGCGATACCATTTGCATCGTACCACTGATCACCATTTCTGAATCCATTGATTCTTGTCGGGCTGTTTACGTCATCCACATATACTACATAGTCATCACCCATTGAAGTAGGAATCACCATGTTTGCATATTTTGTAGGATCACCTGCAATCAATGATCTTGCTTCAGCAACGTTGTTTGCAGTGTACACTAAGTATTTGTCTTTCAATACCGGTTGGTTCGCATCGAATACGTCTACACGAACACCCACGTTGAATACGATATCCTTGAATGCAAACTTATCCATGATATAACCAGCGATGTATACCGGTTGGAATGCACCAATGAATCGTTTGTAGTTTCCATTCTCGTCGAATTCATTGAAATACTTATTGATATCTGTATTTCCTTTTACTTTTTTCCCTGTGTGATCGTAACCGAAATAGTTAACGTAGTTATCTCCCTGGTTGAACAACTCATCCGGTGAGAACATATCCAAAGAGAATGTACTTGGATCATATTGATCAACTACAATGAAATCGGTTCCGGCAGGATTAAATCCAAGTTTCTGACGAAGGTTGTAATCGAAAAATGACTGTTGGTCATTGTTTTCCTGTCCACCGTATTCACCTGTTCCTGATGTATAAGCATATCCCGTGTTCAAACGATCATAGCTGTATTGTTGGTAAGCACCAAAATTCACTACATGAGGATTTGACAAGTCTAATTCTTTCAAGTGGCTGTTTGCTAACAAACGTGCCGTTGTCCAAAGCCCTATCGGTCCTGCATTTCCGCTTGACCAACCTCTATCCCAACGTTGTTCGTATTCAAAACCAAGAGAGATTGAGTGGTCACCGATGTTTACAGATCCAGATCCTGTAATACGGAACTGATCTTGTTCTGATCTGCTGAAACCATTATTCGGTGTACCGATGTTATTCCAGATTCCGTAAACAGAAGTAGGAACGTCACCATTTCTCAATGCACGACCACCTTGAACTTGATCCAATGTTTCGTAATGATCTGTCGGATCACCCGCATAGATATTGAAATAGTTTTGAGTAATTGCAGCCAATGCAGCGTTTGTCTCAGAAGCCTGGAATTGAACCAGGTATTCTTCCGGGTTCGCAGTTTGGTAATAATCACCATCTCTGAATTCGTAAGTCGGACGGAAACTTCTTGTAAACGTTCCTACGTGTCCGTAGCTAAACAAATCGTATTTGTGCTTCTTATCGTAAATCTCGGTTTTTGTTTTCGAGTAATCTACCATGATCGAGTAGAACGCCGACTTCACTTTCGAGCTTGATCCTTCTTTGTTATTGGAGAATCGTTGAGTGAAACGTCCGTAAACACGGTAATCCAATTGATTGAATACTCCAAAGTTTGTAAAATTCAACAAGGAATTGTCATAATCGTAGTTACTTCCGAAAGAGTAGTTTAAAGACCCACCAAATGTTAAGTTAATAGTTGGTCCTGTATTCACGTCAATTTTAGCAGAAGCTGAAATCACGGAACGGGCAGCATTCATTCTCCACTTTGTCTTTTCGAAATCACTTTCTCTCAAGTAGTTTGCATTGTGGAATGTACCGTTACCGGTAGCACTTGCTCTAACCGGATTTTCCAACAAATAATCTCTTGCCTCTTTTTTAATGCGGTATGAACCACCATTCAAAGGACGGCTGTCTAATTCATTTGTGTAGTTAACAGAAAGCAAGAACCCTAAAATCGGTTTTGTTTTCTTACCCGTTGAGTCTTTTCTCATTAAAAGCGGACCTGAAATCAATCCTTCAACCAGGTTGTATCCGAATTTATCCAATCCGATCACTTTTCCGTCATAACCGTTCGGATCTTTTCCTTTAAAGTAGAACCCTGAAGTTACAGCTTCCAATGATCCGAAGTATTTTGCAGACGGCCCACGAGTTGTTACAGCGATAATACCACCGGTTGCATCACCATAGTTTGCAGGCAAACCTCCGGTAATTACCGACACCTCTTCAATCGCTGATTTAGGCAAGTTAGAAGACCCACGCACCTTGATACCATCAATAAAGAAATATGTACCATCCGAACGAGAACCACGAACAGAAAGCTCTCCCGTTCCCTCATTTGTCTGAACCCCACCTACTGTACTTGCAACACCTGCTGCAGAACGAGTTGGTAGACGTGAGATATCCTCACGCG
>CBFGPJ010000355.1:0-4135 GCA_965650615.1 uncultured Fluviicola sp.
AAGAAGATTTAAGGAAGCTACGAATAACACATCCATAGAATATATACAAAGAGTGAGGATCGAAGCTGCCAAAAACTTTTTCGAGGCATCAAGAAAGAATGTGTCAGAAATCATGTTTGATGTAGGCTATACCGACACAAAAGCATTTAGAGATACGTTCAAAAAGATTACAGGGCTTACTCCAATTGAATATAGAAATAAGTTTGCACGGGTTTCAAATGAGGTGTAATTTTTCTTTTGACCCGATTCTGCCAAAAAACCTGGAATACGGTGCCTTTTGAGCAAAAGGGGGATCGAACTGATTGATTTCAGGAAACCGAATGAAATCGGTCCTTACGGAAGATTTGGGTTTTGCCACCCTCCTTAATCCTCCCTCGAGGGAGGAGACAGAATCGTAGCTTCGAACCGGGATTCCCCTCATTCTCATTCTCATTCTGTTTCTCGCTCTGAAAAAGAAGAGTCAGCCATGGCTGACGAAGACTGAGGCTTCGTCTTAAAAGACGAAAAAAGCCGATTGATAGCCAGAAAAACAGAGTGAGTGTGAGAGCGAGTATTGATGGACAAAAAGCAAAAAAGCATCCAACTAAGTTATGACTCCTTGTTTTCGAAGAAAATTTTTTCCTGCTGTTGACTTCAGATATTTTTCACGCTTTCGTGCTAATGAAGTTTCTCCGACCTCTTCCGAATAAACCAATTTCCATGGAACAAATGATTTTGTATAAGCAGATTTCCCTGAATTGTGTTCTTTTAGTCGGGCTTCAACTTCTTGTGCCATTCCCACATAAAATGATCCATTGAGCTCACTTTGTATTACGTAGACTGAATAGTGTTTCATTGAATGAATATACCGAAAAGATCTTAATCTCTAAAGAGATGCCTGTGGTGATGGAGGGAATCCCTGCCTGACTGCGTCATGCAGACAGGGAACCCCGCGGCACAGTAATCGAAAATCCTTGTGTCGGGGGAATAGGGAATAAAAAAAAGCTCCAGAAATAATCCTGGAGCTTCCGAGTGGTGATGGAGGGAATCCCTGCCTGACTGTGTCAAGCAGACAGGGAACCCCGCGACACAATAATCGAAAATCCTTGTGTCGGGGAATAGGGAATAAAAAAAGCTCCAGAAATAATCCTGGAGCTTCCGAGTGGTGATGGAGGGAATCGAACCCCCGACACAAGGATTTTCAGTCCTTTGCTCTACCAACTGAGCTACATCACCATCCTCAATTGCGAGGGCAAAGATAGTAATAGAATTCATTACTCCTAAAAAAAAGTGAAAATTTTTCTAAATCAATCCTATCTTTGTTCCTGATGGAGCAAGGAATTAAATCAATTGTAGTCGATGCCGGAAATACCCGGATCAAAGTTGGCCTGTTCCAAGATTCTAGTTTACAAGAAGTTCATGCGTTCTCCAATGACGAGTTGGACAAACTGAAGTCCTACTTGCTGAAGCATAAAACTATTCGCGGAATTATCAGCTCGGTGCGCTCGGATAAGAACACCAAATGGATCAAAGGACTGCTTCCGAATGCCATTTTGTTCACTAATCAATTGGCTGTTCCGCTCACCAATAATTACGAATCCCCGAATACGCTCGGAATTGACCGATTGGCAAATGCGATTGCTGCAGCCAATATTTCGGAAAAAAATGCGTTAGTGATTGATGTTGGAACCTGCATCAAGTATGATTTTGTCCGTTATCCTAAAATTTATGAAGGCGGAAGTATTTCCCCCGGAATTGAATTAAGATACCGGTCGATGCACCAGTTTACAGGAAAATTGCCCCTGATTGAAGACCGGATCCAGGGACCATTCCTTGGAAAAAACACCCTGGATGCCATGCGAAGCGGTGTGATGAACGGAATGCATCTGGAAATGGTGGGTTTTATCGAAGAATATCGGAGACTTTACCCGGAATTAACAATTTTTCTCACCGGTGGTGACAGTCAATATTTTGAATTAGGTAATAAATATGGCATATTTGCCGACGAGAATTTGACCTTAAAAGGATTATTAATAGCGCTTTTACATGCCCAAACATTTCATTCTTCTAGTATTTAGTACCATTTCGTGTTTCACAATCTGGGCACAGACCACCTCATCATCCCCTTATAGCACAACCGGAATCGGTGAAGAAGGAGCCCTTCCTGAAGCTCAATATGGAGGAATGGGAAATATTACCGGGATTTGTTTTGATTCCACATTGATCAACACGTACAACCCCTCCAGTTATTCATTACTGTCTTTCGGACAACCTTTGTTTTCTGTAGGAGTCTCATCCAAATTCTCAACTTACACCGGCAATGCAGGAAGCTTTAACGGGAAAACAACCGGTATCTCGAATATCACCATGGCTATTCCTATCGGGAAACATTTCGGGATTGCTCTAGGATTAAAACCCTTCACCCGAAAAGGATACGATTTGACACAGCGCTCTCATGCATACGACGATTCAACAACATTCAACTATAAAGGTTACGGATCAACGAACTTACTTTTTGTTGGTCTGGCGTACTCCATTATTAAAAATGACAAATCATACCTAAGCGTTGGTTTCAACGTGGGATATTTATTCGGATCGGTTACCAATCAGCGCAGCAGTGTATTTGATGCAAACAGTCCTGCAGGAGGTGTTGACTTAACAACTTACCGATTGAAGTCTGTGCATTATTCGTTTGGTGCCAGCTACCAGCGTTTCCTGGATATCGATAAGCGCAAACAATTGTTTTTATCCGCTGTTTATACTCCTAAGATCTCCGTTAACTCGTTCCGGGATTACTCCATGTTTTATGCAACTGACGTAAATAATCAGCTTTCATACACGGATACGATCACTTACATTGATAACAACAACGGAAAAATCGTTTTCCCAAGTAAACAAACAATCGGAGCTGGTTATACGTTTACCCCGGATACAAAGAATTCAGACCAAATGAAGTATCAATTGGGTGTATTTGCTGAGGTAGACCTGATGCAATGGGAAAGCTATGCCGAAAACTTCGATGCGCATACTTCATCTGCCGTTTTCTCGAATACCTACGTCTCAAAAGTCGGTTTGCAATACATTCCAAGTATTGATTACACTAAAAAAACGAAAGGGATCAAGTATTTCTCTAAAGTCAAATACCGCATCGGAGGCCAATATGGTTTATTGCCAAATTCGATCAATGGAAGACAATTAAAAACGACTTCTGCAACAATCGGGTTCGGATTCCCGTTCCTGAGCCAAAAAACAAACTCGTCACTGAATGTCAGCTTCCAATACGGTTCCAACGCAACAGGAAATGCTGCTGATTTGAAAGAACGTTTCTTCTCGGTGAATTTCGGGATTATTATTGCACCTTCTTCCTACGAAAAGTGGTTTAAAAAGTATAAACTGGATTAAATGAAGGGGGGACAAACATTATTTCATTTGTGCATTGCATGCGGATTGGTGTTTAGTTCCTGTGTGAATGATATTGACGAGATCAAACAAATTACGTTTAAGTCAACAGACCCCGAGCAAAAAACGGAAGAATTGTATGTACTTCAAACGGAAGGCGGATTTCCCCAATTCAAATTATATGCTCCTCTGGCCGAAGCATACTCAAAGCCCGAACAGGTAACCAAATTCAAAGAGGGTATCAAAGTAGAATTCTTTGACAATGACGGAGAACCGGAATCGATTCTGACCGGCCTTTACGGAGAGATCAATGAAACAAAAGGAACGATGCGTGTTTTGGACTCCGTACAGCTTCATAATCCTGCCCGGAAACAAACCATGTACACAGAGGCACTTTACTGGGATCAAAAAGATAGTCTTATCTTTACAGACAAAATGGTAATGATCAAGAGTCCGACAGAACTGATTTACGGAAAAGGGATCCGTGCAAAACAGGATTTTTCGTACTACGAGTTTTTGGAGCCTCAAGGTCGTATTTCAATTAAAAAATAGAAGAGAAAGCACTGCTTTCGATATAAGTGATCTACAGATCACAAACTAAATATAACAGACATGAAACTATATAATCGCATTATGGAGCTCTTTTGGCTGGCAGTGGGAATTATCATCATTATTTTGGTAACAGTGATGTGCCTGAAAGAAAGTTTCAGTAGCTGGGCTGTTTATTATGCTTTTGCTTTCATGGCGTTGGGAACTT
>CBFGPJ010000356.1:0-4135 GCA_965650615.1 uncultured Fluviicola sp.
ATGCAGCACCAGGATTTCTCCTTTTTTTACCCGTTTTGCTTCCGAAAGAATGCGTTCGTTGCTGACGCTTAAATCATAATCATACGAGAGCCAGGACCACATAATGATTTGGTGTGTTCGGGCAATCTCTTTCGCAACGCTTGGTTTGATCCTTCCATAAGGCGGGCGGAACAATTTTGTCGGAGCAACCTCTTCAAATTCACGAAATGATTGCAGGTATAACTCATTATCCGTTTTGACGGAATTCAGATGCTTCATGGTGTGATTCCCGATTGTGTGCCCTTCTGCCTGGATCCGTTGGAACAGTTCGGGGTATTTGAGCACGTTTTGCCCGACACAAAAGAAAGTCGCTTTCCAGTGATATTGTTTTAAGAGGTCCAAAACGAAAGGAGTGATTTCGGGATTCGGCCCGTCGTCAAAAGTGATGAATACGACCGGATCAGAAATAGAAAACCTCCACCTTAACTTCGGGAAAACCCAATTCGTTAAGCGTGGAGGTTTAAAGAGTTTCATTTGTAATTATTACCCGACGATCGGTTCACTGTCTGACTCAGCCCCTTTTGGCAATGATTCAGGTAGAATTCCTTCCGGTCCAGCTGGCATTCCGTTAGGAGCCGGATTCGGGTTATTTGTCGGAACTTGTGTTCCGGTTAATTCAAATGTAAAGTCAATGGCATTCATGGTGCCTTGTAAACGTGCCTTTTTCACTGCAAAGTTTCCATCGGTTCTGCTTTCACCGTTTTCCAGGGAAAGCTGATCCAATTCATTATAGATACGTGGCAGATCCACATTATAAAGTGCTTCCAGACCTTTTGTCGTTCTGCCAACCAATACTCCGTTAGGATCTGCAATGCGCTGATCGCCTGCAAATTTGTGAAGCGTCGCATAGTTGATCACTGCTGCAATGTAATCCATGTCATTGGACGCTGCAAAGTTTGCCGGGCTGTTTTTAAAGTAACCTAAGATACTTTCCAATTGCCGGGCAACTTCAGCTCCAAGTTTTTCAGCACCGGCTTTGTCGTTTGCTCTGTAAAGAAGGCCTACATAATCCTGTAAAACTCCGTCCTGGTACTGATTGTATTCCACACCATTCGCATCTTTGATCGGACCAGCAGGTGAAGGTCTTTCACCGTAATCCAATACAATATCTGCCGGCATTACCTCCAACGATTTGTGAATTACCTGAGCTGCTCTTTTGCGCAGTTCTGCAGGAGTCATTCCCATACTTCCTTTGAACGTGTTTTCCAATGAATCTGCAACTCTTGTCTGACCCGAAGCGCGTAAGTTCTTCAACATCGGTCCGTATTGCTGTTTGCTCATTTCCATTTGTTCTGCTTCGATCACGTAATGTTCTGCAAGCTGCGCGAACATTGTTCTGAACTGAACAGTTTGTCTTCTTGCGTAGTAATCAGTCAATACATCCGGATCGTTCATCTTACCGTAATGGTAAGTTTCCATCAAATGCTTGAACATTACTTTCTCATTGATCGGAGTTTTACCCTGAGCAAGGATCGGAGTGATTTCCCATGCCATACCATTCGTACGTAAATGTCCGCTTTGGTACATTGCCGTAGAAACTTCCGTGTTACCCGGAGAAGTGAAATACATCGGGCGTTTCCAGTTGTTGTTTGCCAACATGTCCAGGATCATGATATCTGATTTCGTGATTGCCTGAACAGCTCTTGAATTGAATCGGAATCGGATTTCGTCTTCACAATTTGCTACTTCATCTTTCGAGATAATCCCTGATGCCAGCGCATTTTTCTTATTCACCGGAAGGATGAATCCGGTACTTGGAATCACACGTAAGTAAGCAGTTCCGTACTTGATCATGTTGTCATCATTCTGCATGAAAGAGATCACTTCTTTCAATGGAAGGAAGGACCATCCGTCTTCCCATGAAGCCATAACTTCCTGCAATGATTCCAATCCTTTTACGTCAGCTTCCAAAAGCTGGTTTCTGTATCCTTCGAAAATCTCCAGAACACCGTTTTCCATGCTTTCTACCATGTCGATCGTAGCAGAATCAGCGCTTGCGTTTGCAAATAACTGACGGATCTCATTGATTCTAGGATCGTATGCAGGGTCTTTTGCTTTCACTGTAGAAAGAACAGAAGAAGCAGTTCCTGCAAAACTTGTAAATGCCTGGTTGAACTCTCTCGGGCTGTTTTTCAATTTCAGCTTGAATAGTTTTTCCAAAGTCTCACGATTGATACCCTGGTTCAACATTTGAGTTGTCGACATGAAGAATGCCTGATCTGTTCCACCGGCCCATTGAAGGATTTGATCTTCTCTGAATGTAATAGGAAGCGGTTCGGAATCATACATTTTCATTTTCATCTGGTTGGTATACCAGTCTGTATCGAATAAACTGGTGTTACATACACGTACATCCGTACTTACACCTTCTACTTCCTGCAAGTACCAAAGCGGGAATGTATCGTTATCTCCAACAGAGAAGATAATTCCGTTTTTAGCACAGGATTTTAAGTAATTATAAGCTAAATCGTGAGCAGATGATTTGTTTGAACGGTCGTGGTCATCCCATCCTTGTTCTCCCATGATGTATGGAACAAACAGCGTAAGGACCGTAAATACTGTTGCGGCAACACTGCTGTTCGGTAAGGCCTTTCGCAATCCGAATGCCAATCCAAGCAATACCAAACCGATTAATGCAACGATCAACCAGGTTGTTAAAATGAAACCTCCGCCGGAAATTGCAAAGATCAGGATGAACCCGGTTAGTGCACCGTATCCGATCAGCATTTTCTTCCAGTCTTCTTTGTTGAAGTTTTTATAAGCATCATATAGAGCAAGAACACTTAATCCGATCCAGAACGCAAAGGCGTAGAAGGATGCCGCATAAGCGTAATCACGTTCGCGTGGCTCGAATGGTTTTTGGTTCAGGTAAATTACAATCGCAACTCCTGTAAAGAAGAATGTTAAGAATACGATAAACGCATCCTTCGGAGCTCGGTAGAAATGGAAGATCAACCCGATTACTCCCAGAACAAGCGGAAGCATCCAGAAATTATTGTGTGCCGGATTTTCCAATGTATAGTAAGGTGCATGTTCCTGGTTCCCCAAACGTGCATTGTCGATGAATGAGAACCCGGAAATCCAGTTTCCGCGCATTTCATAACCATGTCCCTGGAAGTCATTCTGACGGCCGGAGAAATTCCACATGAAATAACGCCAGTACATCCAGTTCATCTGGTAACTGAACATATAAGTCATGTTCTCACTGAAACGCGGAAGTCGCAAACCATCCGTACCGTTTTCGTCCGAATCAGTTACATCTGTCGGATCATAACCCGACCAGTTCTTATAAGCAATGATTTTCGGATCGTTCGGGTTGTTGGATGTGTAATACATACGAGGCAGGAAGGTGGTTTGTGCATATACCTGTTTGCTTCCTTTTCGTACACTTTCGTTGCTGGAGAAATACTTCTCTTTTACAGAAAAGTTACTTCCTTTTGCTTTCGCCCAATCGTTAGCTTCTTTTTCTGTTACGAATGCTTTTGCGTCCAATCCCGTTTGGTCATTTTCAACCACGAAACGACGCAGGTAGAACGGTGATCCGTCTTCGAACTCACTTTGGTCCGCCAATGAAGAGTTCCAGTAATTCCCGTTTAAGATTGGCCATGAACCATATTGTTCACGTTTCAAATAAGCATGAAGTGTTACCAAGTTTTCAGGGTCATTTTCATCCAATGGTGTATTTGCGTTCGAACGAATTACGATTACAGCAAAGGAACCATAACCGATTAACAGGAATGCCAAACTCCACAGTGCAGTATTTAAAATTGGTTTTGCCTTTCTTTTTGCATATCTGAAAGCCCACATGAATGCACCGATCAACAGCAGGAAGAAGAAAATCGTTCCGGAGAAGAATGGCAATCCGAATGAATTCACAAAAGCAACCTCGAAAGAAGAAGCCAAAGCAACTGATCCCGGGATGATTCCTTCCTGTACAAAAGCAAGTACAACTACTGAAATTAAGCCTGTCAGGATAATTCCTTTCAGGTTCGTTTTCTCCCAAAGATTAAAGTAAATCACGTAAGCAATTGCCGGTACAGCAAGTAGACCCAATAAATGGACCCCGATCGCCAAACCGAACATGAACCAAATCAGG
>CBFGPJ010000357.1:0-4119 GCA_965650615.1 uncultured Fluviicola sp.
ATATTCTTTATTAAAGTCCACTACACGTGTTTTAGCAACTACATTGTTAATCTTATCCGTCAGGAAGATCAGCACAAACATTGGCTCTCCCTCTTTGTACTCGTAGATACTTTTTTTCGTGAAATCCGCTGCTTCATTTGTAGAATACCCATTCATGATAATCTTTTTCATCTCCAGCGCCTTATCAGCCTCGGGCGTTTTCGGATAAAGAACAATCAATGTATCCAAAGTTGGCAGGATCGATTTTTTATCCTCGGTCATTTTAGCCTGCGCCATCGCTTTCAGCAACAAATATTTGCTGCGATACGGATTGTCTTTTTCTTCAGCCAATACTTTATCCGCTTTCGCGACAACCGGGTAATACAATCCTCTTTCGTAGCGGTCAAGATCTGTCAGGTAAGCCTCCTGAGTCAGTTTTTCACGCTCCTTTTTCTTCAGGAAATAATCCGGGTCACGCAGATATCCTGCATAATCAGAAGTCGGATAATTGATCAGGATGTAATCTTTCTGTTCGACCGCAGCCGGATCTTCCGGACTATGCAAACGATAGATCTGGTAAGCCGCCAGCAATTTCATGTCGTGGTTAAAATCCTGTCCCAGCATAATCCGGTATTGTTTCTCTGCAAGCGCCGATTCACTTAATTGCTCATCATAAATTGCTCCTGCATCAAAATAAGCGTTCATCATTCGGTCACGTGATGCCTTCATTGCAGAATCGGATAACGGAAGTTTTGCAACGAGCATTTCAGGCGTTAATGAATCCAATGCGGTTTCATCAGAAGGAACCAACTCATCTGCAGAAGTGATAGAATCAGAAGGATCCGTAAAACTCGCAAAAACAATTTTTTCTGATCGTCTCCAATCATCTTCATTGGCACGTTGCCCCCATTGTTTTTTGAACTCTTCAAAGCCTTCAATTCTGGCTTTTTCGTTATTCCAATAGAACTTATTACCACTTCCGTCAGAAGTCTTTTTGCTTTGAATTTCCTGTAAAGCCGCTAAACGAATCGCATCCTGTCTTTTGCGCTCTTCTTCGTCTTTCTTCATTTTCTTAATCACACCATCGGCAAATGCCAATTGATCTGAGGGGGAAAGTTTCGCAATGCGCTGAACACTGTCTTCGTAATGAGCAATTTCCAATGCATTCACCAGGCTTTGCAATTTGGAAGCTTTGTTCTGAATCCCTTCGTAATTCGGATAAGTTTCTGGAATCACCTTCGCACAGCTGTCATAATACTTTTGTGCACTCAAGTAATCCTTTTTAGCAAAGCTCATATCACCCAAACGTTCATAAGCCATTCCTTTCTGACGGTTGTTTGAAGTAGAATAAAATGCCGAACGGGTGTAATTTGTTTTCGCACCTGCTTCATTTGATTCCATTTGGTCCATTTTACCCAGGGTATAATAGATCTGATCCTTAAACTCCGCATTCTTGGTATCGCGGAGCATTTTTTTCAGGTTTTTGCGAACTTTTTCACCTCCGGCGTTCAAGGCGTTCTTCAGATTTGCATTGAAGCTCATTTCATAACCGGCATTGTACTTCTTCACCCGGTCGTAATGATAAGCCGCTTTCCCTCTGTCACCTGCATTTTCGTACAATTGGCCAAGAATGTAATTGATCCGTGCTTTATCCTTTGACTTCTTAGCGTATTCCAACGCTTTTGTCAATGCTTTTATCTCTCCTTCCGGATCCTTTCTTTTCTCAGCAAACATGGCTCTTGTAATTGCCAAATCATATCTGAGTTTTTTAGGGAAAGGTGGTATTTCCTTTTGTTTGTTCTTGCTTTTCTTTTTAGATTTCGATTTGGAACTTTTATCACCCTTAGAACCTTTTGAATCACTATTCTCCATAGATTCCTGTGCCTTTTCCAGGTTGGTGATCGCATAATTTGCTTCGGTAAATTTCCCTTGCTCCATGTAAGTTCTCGCCATCCACATTTCAGCGATGTAAGAAGACTTATCTTCGGAGAAAAACTTTTTGGTGTATTCAAAATTCTTAAAGGCCACATCATAATCGCGTCTGTAGAAATTCGCGATCCCGATCGTAATCCAGTTTTCATCGATCCAGCGGTTGTGCTCTTCCTTTTTGGAAGCAGGCTTTTCCATCGATGGCATAGCATGACGTTGAATAACCTTGGTACATTTGGCAATGGCAGTATCGATCGGAGCGTACATATTCTTCACTTCCTCTTCACTGGGTAATTGAAGGATTGGAAGTACGCTGTAATAATCTTCTTTTTGATTTTCACGGAAGGTTTTCATTGCTTCTTCAAGCAAATCATTCGCATTAAAGTATCCGTTATAATGTGCCGTAGTGCCATGGTAAGCCCTGCTAAGCATGGTATTCTTCTCAGTAGAACATGCCCATATAAAGGAAAGAATTCCTAAGTAAATCAAAAAATGTGTTTTCTTCATTCGAATGAAAAATCTGCGCCGATGTGATTAAAGATTAACTAACAAATGGCAAATATATTGTTTTGTTTATCAAATCAATTCCAAATCCGGTAATTAGATGGTGTTATCTGCTAAAAAACAGCCTTTGTGAAAGCTTCTAAATCCCACTTAGGATCAAGATTTCTATTCAGATTTTAAGTCCGGTTCTTTATCCCCGTATTTTCGGTGAATTTCCAGGATTTGTTTCGCATCATTGGCATCAATTCCCAAACTATCGGCAATCTCTTTGGCACGAAGTACCTGGTCAACCGTGAGCCCGGTACTATCTGTTTCATGATGCAAAGCATTTTTCAGGAAAATGGTACTTTCTCCTAATGCTGGAACTGTTTTCGTTGATACTGCTTTAACGGGTTCATATAAAAGAGAATTATTCTTTGTTTTTTCCGGGAAGAACTTACTTTTCTCATCGTAGGATTCGACCAGGACCAATAAAACACTGACGATATATAGGGACTTAATGGTTGCAAACAAAACACCCAAAAACTTATTCAGCGGAGATAACTGGACGACTTTGATCATCTTTTCGATCATTTTCCCACCGAAATAGATCATTGCCCCAACTGCCAGGAAAGTGATCGTAAATGCAATAACCGGAAGGTATTCGGAATCCCATTCAAAAGTGGTTTTCATCCAATTGGCGGTATAATCCGAAAAATGGATTCCCACGTAAATCCCAACAAGGATCGCCAGTAAAGTAAACAATTCGATGATAAAGCCATGCTTAAATCCTTTATAGGCTCCATATAAGATTGGCAGAAGAATGAGGATGTCCAGGAAATTCATGTCCCAAAATTGGGAAATTCCGTTTCGGGATCGTTGAGATAGGGAGAAAGATACAAACGACCCATTGTTAAACAAGCAGGAGGTAATGAAAAACTGCCCTTCATTTTGTTTCCATTAAATAAAATTTTAAATTCGCCCCCACAATGACAAAACTCTATTTTACTCTTTTTCTGATACTTACATTTCTTTTAGGCTGTAAGAAAAAGACCGATGATTTTCCGCAAACAGGAAACTTTATTGTTCATCTGACGGATTCTCCGGCAGATTACGATCATATTTACCTGGATATTCAGAGTATTGAAGTGAACCATTCTTCGCAGGGTTGGATCAGAATAGGGCCAACCGTTCCAGGAATACTGGATATTCTAAAATTCAACAATACCTTCGATACATTAATAGCAAATGCAGAACTTCCTGTCGGAAGTCTGGGTCAAATACGAATGGTTTTGGGTTCCAATAATACACTGGTTGTAAATGGTATCACCAGGAACCTCTCTATTCCTTCCGGAGGACAAAGTGGTTTGAAGATAAATATCAACGTGGCCATTGAAGCGGATGGGACTACTGAACACTGGCTGGACTTCAAAGCCGGTTCTTCTATTATTGAATTAGGAAATGGAAATTACCAGATGATCCCGGTGCTCCGTTCATTCAGTGCGCAGGCAAATGGAAAAATTGTTGGGTATGCACTTCCTTTAACTGCCAATGCTTATGTTCAATTATTCCGGGGAACTGACACCTTGGTAACCGTTCCGGAAGCGGATGGATTTTTCGGCTTTCCCGGTGTACAGGGAAGCAATTACAGTTTACACATCATACCTACAACAGGGAGTTATCAGGACAGTATTTTACCCGTACCGGAAATAAATGGAAATCAACTAC
>CBFGPJ010000358.1:0-4102 GCA_965650615.1 uncultured Fluviicola sp.
CTGCCGAAGTGGCTTCACGAAGGCGAAGAGCTATTGGCGACACTTGATTAGCGTAAGCGTTACGGAAATCTTTCTTAAAAGTTTAAACCAACTAAATTATTCCAGGAATAATCCGGTGCAAATTTAGAGTAAAGATTGGGATGTGACCGGTAAAAAATCAAAAATCACGTTGCTTTTCTAATAAGATGTATTGATGAACTCTTTAAAGGCATCTTTTTGAGCCCGTTTTGCTACTCAAGAATCAGTTTTGAAACCCACATTTTTTCAATCTCTCCTTCTTTGATTCTTCCCACTGCAATCAATTCTTTATCATGTACAGTTAAAGCTTTGGGTTCACAATATTTTCCAGGTTTGAAACGCTTTTCTTTTACCAGTCCATTCAAATCAAAAAAACTAATTACAAATTCATCTGCCTCACCAACATTCAATACCCCCCAATGTGTCTCATCTATTTGAGCTACGACCGGTTCTTCACCATAGTCACCGTTGAATCCCCTTTTGTAAATTGTATCTCCCTTCGGATCGAACAGGAATACAAAGCTTTGAGGGGTTTCATGTAAATCCTGTCCTACCACGAAAACATATTTTTCAGAAGCAACCAGGTCATTCACATACGCTCCTATTTCATATTTAAATTTTTCCCGGTGTGTAAAAACACTGGTAGTCATACTATAAAAGTCTTTATCAAACTGGATCAGCGCCATGGGATTGCTCTCCCGATAATCCCTATAATCGTTTCCACGTACTTCTCCGCAAAGCCAAAATGAATCATTGGCTCCTTTTGCTAAAGCAAGTCCGTCGAATGTTTGTGCATTGTATTTGTTTTTCAGGAACCAAACCGGTTTTGAATAAGTGGTATCACAGATAGCTGAACCTTTTTCATTCGTATGGATCAAGCGCAGGGAATACTCGTCTTGCAGCCCCATACCCGGATCCGGCTTTGTAAAGGACGAAGCTGCTATTATTAATCCATTTTTGGAATCGAAAGTCATTCCGAAGGGTGTGGAATTGTAAAAAGACGGGTAGATTTTGTAATTGCTTCCCTTTAAAGTGGAATCCAAAAAAACACTGAAAACTCCCTGGCCACGGTCCCGGTCGTAATTTTTTTTGCGGTAATCATTCATGAACCCACAAACTGCCATTCGATTATCGGAAAGCAAAACAATATGTTGGGCTTCAATTCCCGGAAGGAAAATGTGTTTCAGAAATTTCCCGTCCGGACTTATTTTCGTTACAAAGGGGCGTGTTCCATAAGGTAAAGTGGTATCGGCATAAACAGTTTTACCATTCACCGTTTTAAAGAATTCTACCCCTGTTTCATACCTGCCCGCGATATAGGTATTCCCCTTTGAATCCGTTACTGCATCACGCACATCAAAATCCGCCACATCGCTTCCCAACACTTTTTCCCAAATTACCTGTTGTGCGGGCAGCTGGTTTGAAACCAACAAAACAGAGATATAAAAAACCCACTTCATGGTACAATAATAGCCAGAAAAACAATCAATGGTTCAGTGGTTCAATTTATCCAAACACATTTAATGATGTTTTGTCAGATGCTCTACCAATTTGGATGCCCTGTAACTGGAATAAATCCCAAATGCGTTCACTACTATTCCTTTCAGGTTCTTATTCCTGGACGAAATGGCATAGACAATCATTTCATCTCCGGGATCTGTCATTCCTTCAAAACGGTATACTTCGTCAATTACAAAATCCTCCGGCGAAAGTTCTGTTGCAGATCCCTGGCAAACCAAACATTCCCGTTCTGCTTCCATAGACAAATCCGCAGTATATCCCCGTTTTTTCAGATCATTTACTGCTTCACTGACCGTTTCGTAATCACGTATCATAATCGTTCTATTTTGATTCTTTTAAAAGTAGTAAAAAAAGTGCTCCCTTTTTCTTCTCCAAGCAACTGATCTGAACGCACTGGCGTCTTGCTTACAATTAATGAAATTAAAGATGAAAAAACTACTACTTGGTGTTTCCCTGTCTTTGGGATTCATGGCTTCTTCCAATGCGCAATGCAGTATAGAAGTAAACGACAGTTTAATGAGCAATTACGATTACATCCTGAATGCAGTCAATGCGACCGGAACTGCTCCTTTTGTTTATAACTGGACTGTAACAGACGGAAACGGCATACCTGTTCCATTTACTACCAGTTCAGGTGGAGACAGTATTACAATTGATGCCATGACTTTACAGAATAATTATGGCTGCGTGATCTATCAACTATGCATGACGGATAATAATAACTGTACCACTTGCGCTTCCGACACAGCTGCCTTACAGGTCCCTTTTAATTGTTACTCAGCATTTTCCTCCTCAATCGTAGGACAAAACCAGGTTTCAATTACACTGAATTCAAGTATGCCTCCGTACCTGATCATGAACCAAATGGTGATGTGGACAGATGGGAACGGACAAGGTCAGGGAACACCGTATATGGGCCCGGGAACCATTGTAACTTACACACCAGGGCCTTCCAATCCTTCCAATAAGTTTTTCTGTTGTATCCTGACCAATACGATCAACGGAGGATGCATTTCCTGTGATTCTATTCAATACACCAATTCAGCATTAAGCTTAGATGAATTGAAAAACGATGGTTTACACCTTGCGCCGAATCCAGCATCATCTGTTGTGAAAATAGAGGGTTCTTTTCCAATTGAAGTTCTAAGCTTATTCAATGTACAGGGACAAAAATTGCTTGTAAGCTATTCTTTGACCGGAAATACTGCGCAACTAAACATTGCCGAACTTCCGAAAGGAATTTATACGGTTGAAGTTTCCACCGAAAAAGGGTTGTTTAAACAGCGTTTTGTTAAAGAGTAGAAATTGAAAATAAGTAGGGGCGTCCCGCACATGCGGGATTCGCCCCTACTTATTTACTATCATTACTTGAAAGCAAGTCTTTAATCAATGTTGGAGGCCGGCCTACTATTGCCTGATCTCCCCGCACTACAATAGGTCGTTCGATCAGGATCGGATATTTGATCATAGCCTGGATCCACTGTTTCCGTGTACGTTTCTTCCCTTCGTATTTCTCAAGGAAAATATCTTCCTTCTGACGAATGATATCGATCGGTTTTGCTTTCAGAAGTTTCAGCAGGTTATCCAGTTCTTCATAAGTCGGGGGAACCAACAAATAATCCCTGATTTCCACATCAGCACCCAAATCTTCCAGGATACAAAGCCCTTCCCTGCTTTTCGAGCAACGGTTGTTGTGATATATGATTGTTTTCATTTTAAAGACATAAGACTTTAGACCAAAGACTCAAGACAAAATTCAGACTGGAAGAAAATTTAAGTCTTTTGCCTTGCATCTTGAGTCTATAAATCTTCATTAGTTTCCGTACATCATCAAATACGACTTCAGGAAGGGCAATAAATCACCATCCAATACTTTATCCGGGTCATTTACGGTATAATCAGTCCGATGATCTTTTACGCGGCGGTCGTCCAAAACATAACTTCTGATTTGGGAACCCCATTCGATTTTCTTCTTACCGGCTTCTATTTGGTCCCGTGATTCTGCACGTTTGCGCAACTCGATCTCGTATAACTGTGAACGCAACAATTGCATGGCTTTTTCCTTATTGGCCAACTGTGAGCGTGATTCGGAGTTTTCGATAATAATTCCGGAAGGAGCGTGTCGTAAGCGGACCGCGGTTTCCACCTTGTTTACGTTCTGTCCGCCGGCACCACCCGAGCGGAAAGTTTCAAAGGTAATATCTGCAGGATTCACATAAATCTCGATCGTATCATCAACAGACGGATAGACATATACGGAAGCAAAGGAAGTCATACGTTTTCCCTGGGAGTTGTATGGACTTACACGTACCAGGCGATGAATTCCATTTTCACCTTTCAGGTAACCAAAAGCGAATTCACCTTCGATTTCCAGTGTTACGGTTTTAATTCCGGCAACATCACCTTCCTGGAAATTGAGTTCTTTGACTTTGTAACCACTCTTTTCAGCCCACATCAAATACATACGCATCAGCATTCCGGCCCAATCACATGCTTCTGTTCCACCGGCACCTGCAGTGATCTGCAAAACGGCACTCAGAGCATCTTCTTCACCAGAAAGCAT
>CBFGPJ010000359.1:0-4098 GCA_965650615.1 uncultured Fluviicola sp.
ACTGTTACTTTTCCTGTCATTGCCTGCGAATGAGGATCACAACGATACATGTAGATTCCCGCTACATTGAAACGTTTTCCAAATGTCCAGTTTGTTCCAACTGTCGGCATTCCGAAAGACTCCGGGTTTTGCGGATAAGTAGCTGTTGTTCCGTTCAGGTTGTGTGAACCGGCACCACTATTGATCCAGGTTACGGAGTCTCCGAGATCAATAGTCAGATCGTTCGGCGACCAGGACATCGCTTGTGCATTAATGGTATGATTCGTTTGTCCGAATGCTACCGGTGCCAAACACATCATCACTACTTGAGTAAATTTCTTCATAAGCTTTTTTAATTAATAGGGTTAATATTTTAAATTATAATTTACGAAAATAACGCGGAGTGTTTTGAATGGTTGGAAAAGCCTTATCAAAAAAATCGTTAAAAGATTCCATCCGCCATCCCATTCGCAATTCATATTCAGATAACATCAGGACATAATTCGTAATTAGGAATCAGGCATTCGTAATTAAAAAAAACCGTCCCACATTTGTCCCTGCCATGTTCTCCAAACTTTCTCTATTTTTAAAAATCTTAAATTCAATTTATGAAGAAACTATTTGCTTGGGTCATGATTGGCGCAATGGTTATGAGCCTTCGAATGCCTAACCCGCCGGAACAAACTTCAACAGCTCCTTTATGGATGCGTTACCCGATTATCTCACCTGATGGAAAAACAATCGTATTTACTTATAAAGGCGATATTTACCAGGTACCTGCTACAGGAGGAACAGCAACTCCAATCACCTTAAGTGATGCTTACGATTTTATGCCGGTCTTTTCCCCGGATGGAAAGACTATTTATTTCGCGTCTGACAGATATGGAAATTTTGATGTGTTTTCAGTCCCTCTTCAAGGTGGAACAACGAAAAGATTGACACTTCATTCCAGTAATGATTATCCGCAATGCCTTTCACCGGATGGAAAACGAATTGTGTTCATCGCTTCACGTGTAGACAATGCGGCCATGTCCCAGTTTCCTTATGGGGCGTTAGGTGAAATTTACTCCGTTGGAATTGACGGGGGCCGCGAAAAACAGGAACTTTCGATTACTGCTGAAAACATTAAATGGAATAAAGCCGGAACGAAAATGATCTTCCACGACAAAAAAGGATACGAAGACGCCTGGAGAAAACACCACCAGTCTTCCGTTACACGCGATCTATGGATGTATGAGAAAAGCGGTGATAAATTCACCAAACTGACCGAATTCGGTGGAGAAGATCGCAATCCGGTTTGGAACAATGACGAAAGCAGCATTTATTACTTAAGTGAAAAAAGCGGTTCATTCAATGTTTGGAAAATGAATCCGAATGCACCGGCTTCGGCAACCCAGGTTTCCAAATTCGACAAAAACCCGGTCCGTTTTCTTTCTATCTCGGAAAACAATACCCTTTGTTATGGATACGATGGTGAAATTTATACGCAAAAAGATGGCTCGAATCCCGAGAAAGTAAATATCCAGATCAATGCCGAAGACCGCAATGCAGATACTCAAAACAAAGTAGAAACAGGAGGAGCCGGTGAAATAGCTGTTTCATCAAACGGTAAAGAAGTAGTCTTCACCAGTCACGGGGACGTTTTTGCAGTTTCATTGGAAAATGGCGTAACCAAGCAGATTACCAACACACCGGAAGAAGAACGAAATGTAAGCTTTTCACCTGATGGAAAAGCAATCCTTTATGCTTCCGAACGAAACAAGATCTGGGGGATTTATCAAACAACCATGATCCGGAAAGAAGATAGTTATTTCTACGCTTCTACCCTGCTGAAAGAAGAACCATTAGTAGTAACGGAAAACGAATCATTCCAGCCACAATATTCTCCCGATGGAAAAGAGGTTGCATTCCTGGAAAACAGAACCGCGGTAAGTATTTACAATCTTGCAAGCAAGAAAATCCGGAATGTACTGCCATCAACCAAAAACTATTCATACAGTGACGGCGATCAAACATTCAATTGGGCACCGGACAGTAAATACATCCTGGTTTCTTTCCTGCAGGACGGAAACTGGCACGAACAAATCGGACTGATTGATGTAAGTGGCGGAAAACCAATGCTGGAATTAACCCAAAACGGGTTCTCAAACGGCGGTCCGAAATTCCAAATGAACGGGAAATCGGTAGTGTGGTTCTCTAACCGCGACGGAATGAAAAATGTAGCAAGTCACGGCTCTCAGCAGGATGCCTATGCACTTTTCCTGGATCAGAATGCTTACGATCTGTTCAAGATGAAAAAAGCAGACTACGAATTATGGAAGGAACAAAAAGAAAAAAACGACAAAGACAAGGAAAAATCCAAAGAATCCGAAACTGCGAAAAAAGGAAAAGGTGAAAAAGCAGATTCAACCAAAAAGGCCGAACCTTTAAAGATTGATCTGGACGGATTAATGGACCGCCAGGTGCGTCTGACGGAACATTCTTCCTTTTTGCAGGATGCATTCCTGGACCCGAAAGGCGAAAAATTGTATTACCTGACTCCAAATGAAGACGGAACGAACCTGTATGTCCGAAATTTCAAAGATCACGAAACAAAAATGCTGATCCCTTTGAAGGCTAATGGAGTTTGGAGCACTTCCATGGATAAGGATGGGAAGAATATTTATGCCGTTATCGAAGGAAAACTGACCCGTTTAGACCTGGAAAAAGGAGAACGTAAAGACATTCCTTTCAGAGCGGAACGCACACAGGACAGCTATGCAGAACGCGCTTATTTGTTTGAGCACATGTGGAGACAGGTAAAAACAAAATTCTATGTCACCGACCTTCAGGGAACAGACTGGAATTATTACAAAACGACCTACGCGAAGTTTCTTCCGTACATCAATAATAACTACGACTTTGCAGAAATGTGCAGTGAATTATTGGGAGAACTGAACGCATCCCATACCGGTTGCCGTTATTATCCGAATCGACAGAATGCAGATGAAACCGCTCAATTGGGAGTGATCCTGGATGAAACATTTACAGGAACCGGATTGAAAATTGCGGAGATCCTGGACAAAGGCCCATTAGTGAGCTCCGAAACGAAAATAAAAGCCGGAGCAATCATTGAGAAGATTGACGGAGTGGAAATCAAACCGGAATTGAATTACTATTCCCTGTTGAACCGCAAATCAGGTAAAACCGTACTGCTTTCCATTTTCGACCCTGCGAGCGGCAAGCGCTGGGAAGAGATAATCAAACCGATTTCTGCCGGAGCACAAAGCGAATTGCTTTACCAGCGCTGGATCAAGCGCATGCAGGCAATGACCGACAAATTATCTGGCGGAAAATTGGGTTATATGCACGTTCGCGGAATGAACGACGACAGCTATCGTGAGTTCTACAACCAGGTCATGGGGAAATACATCAACAAGGACGCATTAATCGTAGATACGCGCTTCAATGGCGGTGGTTGGTTACATGACGACCTGGCGACCTTCCTTTCCGGGAAACAATACATCAATTTTGTTCCGAGAGGACAGAAAATCGGGATTGAACCGGGCTCCAAATGGACCAAACCAAGTTGTGTGATCATGGGTGAAGGAAACTACTCCGATGCGCACATGTTCCCGGTTGTTTACAAAACACTGAACATCGGTAAACTGATCGGGATGCCGGTTCCGGGAACAGGAACTGCAGTTTGGTGGGAAACCCTGCAGGATAATTCACTTGTATTCGGAATTCCACAGGTCGGTGTAATGACCATGGACGGGAAATACTATGAGAACAACCAGTGTGAGCCGGATTACAAAATCGCAAACGATTACAACACCATGCTCAAAGGCGAAGATGCGCAATTGAAAAAAGCAGTGGATGTGTTACTCGGAAAATAATTTTTTTAAAAGTAGGGCCGGAAAATTTTCCGGCCCTACTTTTTATTATTTCTTCTTACCACCAAATCGGTAACCGATCTGCATATTTACGTTGAAGCCCATTTTAAAAAGGGTTTGATTATGAGGCTGAGGTCCTACTTCATTCCACTCAGGTAATCGGAAACCTCTCACGGAATAAATCCCCGGATTAAACCCAACAGAAGACCCCATATAAAAACCTTTTCCCATCTGCCATTCAAGT
>CBFGPJ010000360.1:0-4097 GCA_965650615.1 uncultured Fluviicola sp.
TTGATCTGACCATTTTGCAGTCAAGCGGATCAACCTTACAGGTGAATGCCTGTACATCCTACGAATGGGCGCTGACCGGGGAAACGTATACCGTTAGCGGTTTTTACTATGATACGATTCCCAACGCTGTGGGTTGTGACTCTATCATCACACTCAACCTGACGATCCTGCAAGCAACAGGATCTACCTTGTCTGCTAACGCTTGCGGGTTTTATTACTGGGAACAAACAGGGCTTACATACAATTCCGGTGGTACTTACTACGATACGATCCCGAATGCTGCCGGCTGTGATTCGATTATTACCCTTTCTCTAACTATTGATCCGTTGCCGCAAGTGACAGTAGTTCACGATGGACAGGGAACGCTTTCGGCTATTTCGTCAAACGATGTCACCGATTGGATCGATTGTTCTAACGGTCAGATCATTTCAGGACAACAAGGGCAAACAGCCTTCACACCGACAGAGAATGGCAGCTATGCTGCAATCGTGGAAAATACAGTGACTTTTTGCAAAGACACATCCGACTGCTTTATAGTTGATTTCGTTGGTATCAAAGAACACAGTCTCATCGATTTGCATATTGCCCCTAACCCTGCACATGACCGGGTGATCATTCAATTCGCAAGTGAATCTGCCAACCTGGAGATCCGGGACGCACAAGGTAAACTGGTATTAACACAAACCATAACGAATGGCGAGCAGATTCCGCTTCTTAACCTGGAAGCAGGAGTCTACTTATTCCAACTGGAAGCAGCAAATGGTACCGGGATAAAACGGGTTGTGAAGCAGTAAAAAAACAACAGTATCACTTCATTGAGTTTGATTTAACGAAGAAAACAATATTTTTGTGACATAGGATGCCCAAGTGGTGAAATGGTAGACACGCCGTCTTCAGGTGGCGGTGCCGTAAGGTGTGCTGGTTCGAGTCCAGTCTTGGGTACCAAAAAATAAAGGCTGAGAAGTTTCTTCTTGGCCTTTATTTTTTGTCTTCTCCCGATAGCTATCGGGACTCGTTCTCACACTCATTCTTTCTCAGCCTTTATTTTCAGAGCGAGAAACAAAATGAGAATGAGGTTTGATTATAGTTCTGAAAAAGAATCCGTATATTCAAGTAACAACTACATTTCACTACTATGTTTGAATTTCAGAATCTCGAAGTATACAAGAAAGCAAAAGCATTTCACTTAGAATCAAAACAATTGATTAACTCAATTAAACCCGACAAAACGACAAAGGATCAATTATCTCGCGCTTCATTTAGCATTGCTCTTAATATTGCAGAAGGTTCAGGACGATTTTCAAAACCGGATAGACGTAACTTTTTCATTGTATCAAGAGGTTCCGTTTTTGAATGTGTTGCAATTCTTGACATCCTGCACGATTCAGGCTCAATCGACAAGAATGTATTTGATTCATTTTTGCAAAAAGGGGATGAATTATCTAGAATCTTATTTGCAATGATCAAAAACCTTAGTTAACCCACCAAGAACATCTTTATATCCCCCAAAAAGGTTCGATAAGGTTCCGATTTCTTTTTTTACTCTTCTCTCGCTCTCACACTTGCTGTGACACACTTATTTTTTGCAGTGCTAAGCGTGAAGTTTTGAGAGTGAGGGAAATCCAGATTCGAACGGTTTTCTGATGTTTACTTGCATTCCCCGTTAGGAGTACAACTTTCCCCCTGTATCGTTTCTAATTTCGTTTGGGGGTTTTCTTGCAGCCATTCTGCAAACGACTTTTCAAGCAATTGCAAAATTTCATCCGGCTGTTGCGCTCCTGCAATGGCATATTTGCGATTCACAACGAAAAAAGGCACGCCCTTTGCCCCTAATTCTTGTGCTTCCCGACTGTCTTCCCCTACTTTTTGTACATATAAAGGGTCTGTCAATGCTTTATTCACTTCGGTTCACGTTAAGCCAATTTCTTTTCCTAACTCAATGAGCGTGATACTGTCATTTAGATTTTTTCCTTGCGTGAAATAGGCATAAAACAAAGTCTCCTCTGCCTTTTCACCCAATCCCTTTGTTTTGGCAAATTGGATAATTCGGTGACCTTTCATCGAATTGGTAACCAATGATTTGTCAAGATTATATTCAAGACCTACACTCTTTGCGTACTGAATTAAGTCCTGGTGCATTTTTTTAGATTGCTCATAGCTCATTCCTTTCCGGTCGGCTACAAACATATACATATCGTCCTGGTACCTTGGCACTTCGGGCATAGTCGGGTCGAGCTGAAAACTTTTCCACTCTACTTCTATTTGTTCTTTATGCGGGAACTTTGCCAAGGCTGCCTCAAAATTCCGTTTTCCGATATAACAGAACGGACACATAATATCCGACCATATTTCTATTTTTAGTTTATTTTCCATGGTTACATTTTTTGTTTCTGTGAGCTCTTTCTGTTGCTTTTCCTGAGCACAAGCAGCGAAGAAAAACAAGTAAGAAACAGCTATCAATACCTTATTTTTCATAATTCAGCTTTCTGAAATAATAGTAGGACACTGCAAGAATTGCAAAGGGAACAAGCGGAGCAACCCCCTTTACGAATCCATCAACAACTCCGTGAGCCAAACTTGCAGACAGTAATAGTATCCCGAACCCTACATAAGCCCATTCTTTGAACATCGTTGGAATAGCCGGAACAAGGATCAGGACAGCCCCCACGATTTTTAGAATATCCAATTCAAGTGGGAAATAATCGGGAAATTGTAAGCTTTTGGTAGTCTGGATTAAATACTCCCTCGGTGCGAAGTATGAAGGCAATATAATCACGGCCAAAGCAATAATTGTGATAATCCAATACACCCGTTTTTGTTTTTTGTCTGGGTTTTGTTTGAAGTCAATTTGTTTCGTCTTTGTCATTTTAATTAAGTTTAATTGTTTGAACTAAAATCTGTTTTTAAGTAATTTTTTACTGTTTAACATTTTGACAATACAAATTTACCTACACTTACTTACAAAAAGTAAGCAGTTACCCAGATGTAAGCAGTTACCTTAAAGTAAGTAGTATGACAACAGAATTTCCGGAGAGTACCAAAACCGAGTGTTTGGCAAGAATGCTGACCGTCCGTGATGCCCTTGATGTAATCAGCGGCAAATGGAAAGTACTTATTATCATTTCAATTATGAGTGGTAATAAACGTTTCAGAGAAATCGAAAGAAGTATTCCGAAGATTTCTTCAAAAGTGCTCGCCAAGGAACTCAAAGATTTGGAGGAGCATCAATTGATCAAACGAACGGTTTATGATGAATCGCCGGTATTGGTAGAATACACCGCCACCGATTATGTCTTTACCCTTGAAAAAGTGATTGAAGAATTACATCATTGGGGCTTAAACCATCGAAAAAAAATATTGGGGAAATAACTTGATATAAATAAATGGATTATCTCTTTTTGAGAAATCCTTCGTCCTGTTCTTGTCCCGGACCAAATGGTATACAAGAGAAAAAGCGAATTGCAATAGCAGTTCGCTTTTCCTTTCATTAGTGAGTGTGAATCCTGATCAGAACAATTTAATGAATGATCAGTTTTTTCTGAATACGTTTACCTGAAGCCTGCTTTAATTCTACAAGGTATACACCTGTAGATAAAGAACCTGTATCAAGCACCAGCCTTTGCTTACCGTTTTCTGTCAACAGCTGTTCATGCAAACGATGACCCAACAGGTCCGTCAAAGTGATCTGTCCGGCACCTTTTATCTCAATAGCCAGGGTAACTTGCTCTCTGGCAGGATTTGGGAACAGTTCCAGTTGCGGTTCGTCTAATAACACTTCGCGTTCAAATTGACCTGTTGTTGTGGATATGGATTCATTGTTCTGGTTATCCGAATCGGTTTTAGTCACCGGTGAGTCTGTATCTACCGCTTCCTTTACCTGTTTTGAAGTCAGAATCTGTTGTGGTTCACCCGGTGGATCAATTTGTTCTTCGTCTGACCCAGGGGTTTGTATAAGCGGAATTGCATAAAAATTATTAGCCGTATTCGTTTCGCCGTGCTGTGTATCAGGAATAACCTGGATTATAAGGAATGACCGTGTGGCCAGCTTGTTTTTATTTGGGAACAGCATGCTCTGCTGCGGCGGAATTGTAAATACA
>CBFGPJ010000361.1:0-4089 GCA_965650615.1 uncultured Fluviicola sp.
CCCTCACTTACTCTGCGACTTGGCATGAAGATGGCATGTGCTACTACTTGGATAGTGCCGATGTCAATTCATTAGTGACAATCCTGAAAGGAATTCCGTTTCCAATTGCGCATAAAGGAGATTATGACATGTCCTATTATTATAACCTTTCACAAATAGGATATATAAAGGATCCCTGCCTTTTCAAAATTCAGAAAAGAAACAGTCCGGATAAGTATTTCTTCCGGATCAAATTTTACGATCCGGAAGCTTCGGTGGAAGGGCCATTTCCTAAGATTAGCGAAGATATATCGGTCTGGCAGAGCAGTGAAAACATGTTGACTGTTCAGGCAACTGAAGGTATTGCCTGGAACATCGATCTGTATTCCTTATCCGGGCAGTTGATCCAAAATAACAAATTGGAAGGATCACAGGACCTGGATATTTCAACTCTTTCAAAAGGCTGCTATATTGCCCGTATTTCCTCAGAAAAAGGCTTAAAAAAGCAGCTGAAGTTTATCCGTTAAATAACAGATTTTAAGTAAAAATATCCTAAATATCTTCAGCGATTTCGTAGGATATATACATTTACCTCGTGAATGTCACATTCGCGATACAGCCCACCGGAATCCGGACACTTCCCTCAAGCTTCCTATCGGAATAGAAACGTTTCGTCCGCAACGGCGGATTGTACGATACTGAAGTGAATCAATAGTAGTAGAAATTAGTCAAGGCAGTTTGACCAAATGAGTCTATATCCTGTTTTTGGGATACCGATTCGTTCTGTCAACCTGCCGCCAAAGGCGCTCCCAAGTCGGGACTCATATCACTTGCATGAACTTTTGATACGGGTTTCTGTGCATAAGAAATTGGGTCCGACTGGGAGTTTTGAATGCTTTTCTTCTAAATTTGACGCGGCAAGTAACGTGCCAACTTTTAAACTTAAACAAAATAAAAATCGATGAAAGAAATGTTACTTAGTTATTGGTGGATCGGATTAGTTATACTTTGTCTGATCCTTTATAAATTTATTTTAAGATTCCTGTTTGGAATGGTCATCGTTCCCGAAGATAAAATTGGTCTCGTAACCAAGAAATTTGTGCTCTTCGGAGAGAACAAGGAGTTACCTGACGGACGGATTATCGCAACCAAAGGAGAAGCCGGATTTCAGGCAAAAACACTCGCTCCAGGATTGTACTTCGGGAAATGGGTATGGCAGTTTGAAATCACATTCGAGTCATTTACCATTATTCCTGAAGGAAAAATAGGACTCATTCTGGCCAAGGATGGTGCTGAAATTCCAACAGGGAACATTCTCGGACGAAAAGTGGAATGTGATAATTTCCAGGATGCGGAAATGTATCTGAACAATGGTGGGCAGCGTGGTCGACAGACTCACTACATTACCGCAGGATCTTGGCGTATTAACACCATGTTGTTCCAGGTTTCAATTACTGATATGGTGCGCATCCACGAAAGCATGGTGGGAATTGTAACTACGTTGGATGGCCTTCCGATCGAAGCCGGACAAATCGCAGGTAAAGTGATTCCGGATCACAATAACTTCCAGGATTTTGACTTGTTCCTGCATCTTGGAGGAAACAGAGGTTTGCAACCAACTGTGATCCTTGCCGGATCGTACAACCTTAATCCATGGGCCGTGCAGGTCGAAGAAACTCCAATGACGGAGATTCCGATCGGGTATGTAGGAGTTGTGATCTCATTTATCGGTCAGGACGGAAAGGATTTGACCGGAACAGATTTCAAACATGGAAACATTGTTGAGAAAGGCAGCAAGGGAGTTTGGTCTGAGCCATTTGGTCCCGGAAAATACCCGGTGAACAAGTACACGATGAAAGTGGAATTGGTACCGACAACAAACCTTGTATTGAACTGGGCGCAGGCACGAAGCGAATCGCACAACCTGGACAAGAACCTGTCTACAATTACGGTTCGTTCGAAAGATGGTTTCCCGTTCAACCTGGATGTTTCCCAGATTATTCACGTACCTACCAATGAAGCGCCGAAAGTGATTGCGCGTTTCGGGAACATGGTGAACCTGGTAACGCAAGTGCTGGAGCCGACGATCGGTAACTATTTCCGTAACTCGGCACAGGACAGTGATGTGATCGCTTTCTTATCAACCCGTAAAGAGCGTCAGGAATCTGCAAAAGAACACATCAAAAAAGTGTTGGATGAATACAACGTCAATGCGGTCGACACACTGATCGGGGATATCGTTCCACCGGAATCGCTGATGAAGACTTTGACAGACCGTAAGATCGCGGAAGAGCAGAAAGTAACTTATGAAACCCAGAAACAGGCACAGGAAACGCGTCAGGGGATGGAAAAAGAAACTGCGATTGCCGATATGCAGAAAGACATCGTAAAAGCACAGCAAAGTGTGGAAATCGCAGAACGTACAGCGAATGCGACGGTGAAAAAAGCAGAAGGAGATGCGTCCGGAGTGAAACTGGCGGTTGGAGCAGAAGCAGAAGCTACGAAAATGCGTGCATTGGCGGAAGCAGAAGCTACCAGAGCGCGTGCAAAAGCAGATTCGGAAGCGGTGAAATTGAAAGCAGACGCGGAAGCGGAGCGCATTTCAAAGACCGGTTCGGCTGAAGCGAGTAAAATTCTGGCTGTTGGTAAATCTACAGCGGAAGCCTATGAATTGGCGGTTAAAGCTTTGGGTGGAGAAAACTTCACGCGATATAAGATCACGGAAGAACTTTCAAAAGGAAACATCAAGTTGATCCCGGATGTATTGATCGGTGGAAACGGACAACAAGGCGGATCGGCAATGGATGGCCTTTTAGGTTTGAAACTGATGGAAATGATGGATCCGGAGAAAAAGACTTCGGAAAGCCCTCAAAAGATCACCAAACCGGAAGCAAAACCGAAACAAGGTCCTGCTAAATCCGAATAAAAACAAATAGGGGTGCGATTAATCGCACCCCTATATTTTTAAATCATTTTATAATGCTAGCGAATCACCTGGATTTGCCGTATGACTGAATGGTCGCCTGCTGATACAATTCGCATCAAATAAACACCTTGCTGCAAAATGCCAATATCAAAGCTCATTTCATTTCCATTACTTTTTTCAAGGCAAAGAAGTGAATGACCATTCAGATCAGAGATTTCCACGGATTTGATCAATTCGTCTGATCGAATAGAAATGCTTGAACTTGCAGGGTTTGGGAAAATCATCAGGCTTGCTTCATCGTATTGTTCAAGAGAAAGTGTTTTGGAACAATCTTCGGAATATTCCGGTGGAATAACAGAAGTCTGCCAATCCTCGTAAATGTGTTGTGTTCCAACTTTATGACACATCAAATGAGATGCCTGCTCAAAGACCGGGTGAATGGGTGTGTTGAATCCATGTGTGCCACCAACTCCTTCAATCACGGCAGTGTAAGCAGAATCCATTGAATTCGAACCCAAAACCCAGCGTTTATAATAATTCCCGTCCATCAATTGCACCGAGTCCTGGCCCATTACAAGGAGATTCGGATAATAGAGATTCGTCATCGTTTCAGGATAGGGTTGGCCTACAACCAAACTTCCGAAATCGTAAAGCAATTGATCGGTTTGATTTAAAGTGTCCCAGACAAAAACTTTCTTCTGTGCAATATCTTGTCGGAAATAACCTGTTCCATATGGAGTTGGACCACCACCTGAAGTTTGATTTTGTGAACCATACCCATCTATCCACTTACGCATTCCGTGACTTCCGAATTGAATATAAGTCTGTCCGTTTATGATCGTATCTCCCAAAGTATAAACGGCTGAAGTAACTGTTTCATGCTCATGAAAACCTCCGTATAGAAATTCTGCCTGGATCCAGGTCGCATTTGTTTCCGGGAGCGGGCGGTAAGCAATTTGTGTCCAGGTGCTTCCAATGCAAAGTAAAGCGGTTAAAAATAAGGTAGTTTTCATAATTATTCAAGTTGAATTCACCAGACTGATACAAGGATTCTTATAAGGTTGTAATTTCCTCCAGGGAAAATTGTTTGCGGGACGGATTCAGGAACCGGAATCCTGACAAGAAATTAACTGTTTTTTATTTAAAATATCAACGACTCACTTCTTTTGCCTAACTTTCCGCTC
>CBFGPJ010000362.1:0-4085 GCA_965650615.1 uncultured Fluviicola sp.
TCATGAGTTCAATGTGTGCATTCGTAACATCGACTTCGACTTCCAATTCGGTTGTGTTGGCATTAATTTCTACCAAACGATACACTTCAAAGCAACCGGTCCAGTGTCTGCTCTCATCATCAATTTCCTGTTCTTCACAATTACTGACACCTCCCACGTGTCTGAAAACAACCAGGGAATATTCCTTATAAAACATCACATCACTATATATTCCATTTCCGTCCGGTGCCAAAAAATGAACACGGGAATTGAGAGCAATATCTCCTTTATAATGAGATCCTTCCCCGAATGGAGCTATCCAGATTTTATAACTTTCTTTATCCCACAAGGTGTTCCAGACTTTTTCCTTCGTTGCATTGATGTTAATGGAAAAATGCAGCTTTTCAATCAGGTGTAAATAGTTACGCAAAGAAGTTTTGATAATCGCATCCCAGCCCATTTGGTAATTCTCCGGAGAAAACCCCGGCCCGGCATCCGAAAATGATTCAACTCCTTCGTGAGTCAAGGTCAGTTGTGAATGATGATCATCAATTGCTTCTACCAGCCAGGTAACGACAGATGAACCTTCTGATTGTTCCGGATGCTCCCATGAATGGACAAACTTCCTGCCTTTTTCCAATTCAAGAACGGTACAATGATGCAGGTATTTACGAGCTTCCGATTCATAAAAATCAAAACTCTCGCCAATAGTTGTGGTAAAGTGGGGTATGTGAAAATACCATTTTTTAAAGTGTGAAGGATTTGTAATTGCATCCCATAAATCACGTGCCGGGACATCAAATTGCATGGTGGTTTCAACTTTCGTGTTCTTCATACTCTCCATAACCCTGTTTTTTTAGATATTATGCTTACGCCATAGCTTCAGCGTAGGCGCTAAGACGAAAGGATTTTAGGATATTAAGACGAGAATTTAGTCCTGAGGTCTTAATCTCTTGAAATCCTGATGTCCATTTATTTTCCCCATTTCTCGTACCACATCAGGTAAGAAAGAAGGTACCATATTTTTACCCCGAATTCCTTTCGACCTGCTAAAAAACTTTCTTTTAGCTTTTCGATTTCTTTCCAGTTGAAGAATCCGGTTTCAGCGATTTTGTCTTCGGATAAATAAGTTTCCAGTAAATCGCGTAACTCGTTCTTTAACCACGATTCGATCGGAATGGCAAATCCCATCTTCGGACGATCCATGACTGATTTTGGAATAGTTTGATGCACAATTTCTTTCAGAAGCCACTTTTTCGATCCATTTCGAAATTTCAGTTCATCCGGCAATTGAGCAACATATTCTATGAGTCGGTGATCAAGTAAAGGTTCCCGGCTTTCCAAGCTGACAGACATAGAAGCACGATCCACCTTTTGCAGGATATCATCCAATAAGTAAGTCTGATAATCCATAGCCTGTGCAAAAGCCAGGGAGCTGTAATTTTTCAATTCCTTGCTGTCGAAATAAGTAGTCAGCTTTTCGAATTGTTTCGTACAAATCTGATTGATCTGCTCCTCTGTAAACAGTTGACTTACACTGAGCATGATATTCTGGTCGCTCGTATTGCGAAGGATCGACTTGGTTTTCTCGTAGCGTTGGGCAAAATTGTATTTATGTCTCAATACAGGAATAGAATCGGCCGGAACCAGGTTCATTACACTTGCCATACTTCTTCTTGCGAGTGCCGGAATTTTGTTGAGTTTTTCACCGTATTTGAGAATCATTTCATAGCGATTGTATCCGGCAAAAACTTCGTCTCCGCCATCAGCGCTTAAAGCGACAGTCACATCCCGCTTTGCAATTTTCGAAACCAGTGTAGTGGGAATCGCACTGGAATCTGCAAAAGGTTCGTCATAGAAATAAGGTAATTGTGCGATCAGATCAATTGCATCTTGCGCGGTACATTCTGTTTCGGTATGATTGGTTTGTAACCGTTCCGCAATTTCTTTCGCATAAGGAGCTTCGTTTAAACCGATATCAGGAACTGAAATGGTAAAAGTACGTAAAGCTTCCGTCCGGTCTTTTTGAAGCAGAGCGGTTACACACGTACTGTCGTAGCCTCCACTTAGGAATACTCCAACCGGAACGTCCGAAACCATGCGGTATTCACAGGCGGATTTTAAAATGCGTTCGGTCTCTTTTTTAGCCTCTTCCGGTGAAATAAGCAATTTTGGTTTGTTGTAATAATCATACACATTCCAATATTGCACCGGGTTGTATTTGAAATCCTTCAATGAGGTTTGAACATAATGCCCGGGCTGTAACTTGGTGCAATATTCAAAGATACAATGTGGTGTAGGAACACTTCCATACTGCAAATAAGCTTGGACAGCTTTTGGATTGATTTGTTTCTCGAAATCCGAATGTTTGTGAAAAGACTTGAGTTCGGAAGCGAACAGGATTAATCCGTCTTTATGATAAATAAACAAAGGTTTTATTCCTGCGCGGTCACGTGCAATGAAAATCTCCTCTGTCTTTGAATTGTAAATAACAAAAGAGAACATCCCGATGAAACGGTCCAGGCATTTTTCTTTCCATTCACCATAGGCATGCAGGATCATTTCAGTATCCGACCCCGCTAAAAAAGAATGTCCCAGTTTTTCAAGTTCGGTCTTGATCTCGGAAAAGTTGTAAATCTCTCCGTTAAAAACAATGGTGAATTCGTTCCAGCTCATGGGTTGTTTACCCAGTTCGGAAAGTTCCAAAATGGATAGTCTCCGATGTCCGAAGCCAATTTTGTAATCCGAAGTTCCGTGAATAAATGTGCCGAATCCATCCGGCCCGCGATGCTCAAGTGCATGGGTCATGCCTTCGAGGTCCTGCTCTGAAGATGCCCCGTTGAAGTCAATAAATCCGGCTATTCCACACATATTCTCTTGTTGTTTTTATTCACTTTTACGTAGCTAGTAAAGATACGTAAATTCCTGTAGGGTCGAAAAATTTTTCTCAAAAGGTGTCTTCGACTACGCTCAGTCACCTTTTACTCTCCTTCAATTGAATTGTCGTTTAACTACTGGATTTCAACAATTTTTTTCTATCTTAAAGTAAGAAAAACAATTATGACTTGTTTCATGTATATTCTTTTGTGTTCGGATGGAAGTTATTACACTGGTAGTACAAAGGATTTAAATCAAAGATTAATTCAACATTGGAAGGGGGAAGGTTCGAATCATACCAGAAAATATAATCCGGTTGAATTGGTATATTTTGAAGAGTTCAGGCGGATTGATTTTGCATTTAATAGGGAAAAACAGATCCAAGGGTGGAGTCGAAAGAAAAAAGAAGCATTAATAAATAGCAGAGAAATTGATCTTAAGCGGTTTTCAGAATGTCAAAATTCTTCACATTGGAAATTGAGTACTTTTAAAACAAGTTGAAAGATAGCCGTTGAACGTATTAAACAAGGTGTCTGAATGCTTACACTGAAGTACTTAGACTTCTTGTAACGGCTTCGGTAGAGCAAGGCCAATAAAGGCGTGGTACAGTCGAACAAGGTGGCTGAGCGTAGTCGAAGCCCTTGTTCAAAACTCTTTTCATAAATCAGGAAAGCGCAGTGTTTATTGAGAAGGGGGAATACTTATCTTTCAATTCTCATTTTAACCCTTCAAAAAATGGAAAACAAACAAAAATTACAGGAAGAAATCGCAGTGCTTGAAGCACAGTTGACGGGTGACATGTTTACAGATATGGACATCAAAGACAAAATCCACAACCTGAAAATGCAGGTAGAAGGTGTGCGCCCGATGGACAGCTACATCGAATGTGTTGGTTGCGGTTCCTAAAAGAATTATCAATGGGCCAATTATGAATTATCAAGATTCGATTTGATGAATCTTGATAATTCAGCCATTGATAATTAATAATTTCAAATAGTTTTCTTTCCAAACTTCCACACTCCATTTTTGCTGGATAGATTCAGTGGCGTTTTGGCCCAATTCTTTCCGGAGTGTTTCATTTTCCAGTAAATTCCGCAAGGCAGTTTCCCATTCTTCGGTTGTTTCAGCAATCAATCCGTTTGATTTATGCTGAATGATCCTGGTGTTGACCCCAACAGGTGAAACGATACTTGCCATTCCGAGTGCCATGTATTGCAATGCTTTAAATC
>CBFGPJ010000363.1:0-4075 GCA_965650615.1 uncultured Fluviicola sp.
TAGAGTTTCATCTCATCTGCTTTTCTTATGGAATCCTCGTAATAATACTGGAACAAAACAGTGGAATATTTCTTCTTGTTCGGAAGTGTGTCTGTCCGAAGGACTTTTTCTTCCGGATTGACTAACTCCAGCAAAATGATAGAATCATTTAATGAGGTGAATTTTTGGTTGATTAAAATCTTTGGTTGCTCGAAGTGGGGGTTGAATTCTTCTCGTCTTCCGAAATTGCTTGACGGATCGATAAAATAACTGACAGATGAGCCTGCATGGCTCTTATGAGCGATTAAAGGAGTTTGCGCATTCACCAGGGAAATAAATCCGGCGAAAAGAAGTGTATTGATTAATTTCATTGGTTGTTGTTTGGAAAGGAATACAACCGGGTTTTAAATTGGTTCAATATAAAATTCACCTGTAGGCACGCGATGCGTCGCGTACCTACAGGTAAAAACAAAAAACTCCCGGTTGCCGCCGGGAGCCAGTCGTATTCCTACAACATTGTTTTGTGTATATTTCCCTTTACACCTCTACGAAATGCAGGATAGTTGAAAAGTAACAGACATTTTTTGTTGAGATGGATATTTGTAAACCTTTTAGTTAACTTGTTTACAAAAAGATGATCGCCAGGAGTTTGAATGTTGCTTGTAAACCATTTAGTTAATTGGTTTAGTATAACGTTCGATCCTTATAGATGAATTCAATCCTCGACCTCAATCTCCCGGATAATCAACTTGTCAATCCGGGCTCCATCCATATCAACAACCTCGATCTCGAAATTCAACCAGTGGAATTTTTGTCCGGTATGAGGGACCGTTCTTAATTCATTCAATACCAATCCTCCGATAGTGGTGAAATTTAACTCGGAAGAATTGTCTTCCAATCCAAACTGGCGGAAAAACTCAGCAATCGGGTATTGACCGTCGATCAACCACGAACCGTCTTCGCGTTGAATAAATTCAAACTCTTCGGCATAAAACTCGTGGAAGTCTCCTACAAGTGCCTGGAGTAAATCGTTCAAAGTAACAATTCCCTGCACCTGCCCGAATTCGTCGGTAATGATTCCGTAATGCGTTCGTGTTTCTTTGAAATGCACCAATGCCTCATAAGCCGATATATTCTCCATCAGGTACTGGGGTTTCAGCATCAGGTCTTTCAGACTGAAATCCTTGTTGTTAATCGTGCGGAATAAATCTTTCAATAAAACAACTCCCAGTACATGCTCGCGCTCATCGTCAAAGATCGGGTACACCGAGTGCATTTCCTTTTCAACCTGCTCCCGGACTTCATCTTTCGTGTCGTTGATATCAATAAAGATCACATCGTTTCGGTGTGTCATCAAAGAACTGATGTTGCGGTCACCCAAATGAAAAACGCGTTCCACGATATCTTGCTCAATCTCCTGAACTTCACCTCCTTCGGTACCTTCCTGGATAATTGCTTTGATTTCTTCTTCGGTTACTTTTCCTTCGGAAGATTGCTTGATGCGCATTATTTTAAGAAACAGATCAGAGGTGATTGTTAACAACCAAACAAAGGGAGCAGTGATCTTCGAAATGATCAGCATCGGTCGTGCCATTGTTTTGGCAATTGCTTCAGGATTAGTTAAACCGATTCTCTTAGGGACCAATTCACCGAAAACCAAAGAGAAAAAAGTAATGATAACAACCACTGAAGTTACAGCCAGGAAATGCGCATACGGTTTCAAGGCAGCAAATTTCAGGTAAAAACCTTGGATGTCTGAAGTCATTTTTTCTCCAGAGAAAATACCGGTCAAAATTCCGATCAGGGTAATACCGATCTGTACTGTAGAAAGGAACTTATTCGGCGAGTTCATGGTCTCTAAGACCAACTTGGCACTTTTATCACCTCTTTTTGCTGCAACATCCAATTTGGATTTCCGGGCAGAAACCGTAGCGATCTCCGCCATAGAGAAAATCCCGTTCAGGATTATTAAAAAGAGGATTATGAGTAATTCCATTTATCTGATTGTTCCAGGATAAATTTCCAATGCTTTTTCCAAACAAACAACTGCTTTTTTCAACGAATCCTGATTTAACACATAAGCAATGCGTGCTTCCTGCAATCCTGCTCCGGGTGTTGAGTAGAATCCGTTTGCCGGTGCCATCATCACGGTTTGCCCTTCAAATTCAAATTCTTCCAATAACCACTGACAGAATTTCTCTGCATTGTCTACCGGAAATTTCGCTACACAATAAAATGCTCCGCTTGGTTTCGGACAAAATACTCCCGGAATACTGTTCAACCCATCAACCATGATATTTCGGCGTTGTACATATTCTGAAACAACATCGTCAAAATAAGATTGAGGAGTATTTAAAGCCGCTTCTGAAGCAACCTGGTCAACCGTTGGAGGAGAAAGTCGTGCCTGCCCGAATTTCAAAGCAGCGGACATTACTTCCTGGTTCTTGGAAACCATTGCCCCGATACGTGCTCCACACATGGAATAACGTTTCGATACGGAATCAATCATGATTACGTTGTTCTCAATTCCTTCCAGGTTCAAAACCGAAAAAGGCTGAGCTCCATCGTAACAGAATTCACGGTAAACTTCATCAGCAAATAAGAACAGATCGTGTTTCTTTACAATGTCACGCAATTGTTCCAATTCTTCTTTACTGTATAAATAACCCGTGGGATTCCCCGGATTACAGATAACGATCGCCTTTGTTTTTGGAGTGATCTTCGCTTCGATCTCAGAAACCGGAGGTAAAGCAAATCCTGATTCAATCGTTGAGGTAACCGGAACAACAGTTAATCCTGCAGTTACAGCAAATCCATTGTAGTTTGCATAAAATGGTTCAGGAATAATGACTTCGTCTCCCGGGTTACAAGTTGTCATAAATCCGAAGATCAATGCTTCAGATCCACCGGTTGTGATAATAATATCTTCCGTATTTACCGGAAGACCTCCCTTTCTATAAGTTTCAGCCAGTTTCGTTCTGTAAGATTCAAAACCTGCAGAATGGCTGTATTCTATTACTTTGTGATCAAAATTACGAATAGCGTCTAAAGCTACTTGAGGTGTTTCAATATCCGGCTGACCAATATTTAAATGGTAAACAGTTTTTCCGGCTTTTTTCGCTTTTTCAGCATATGGTACCAATTTACGAATTGGTGATGCTGGCATATCAATGGCTTTTTGGGCAATTTTTGGCATTTCTTTTCTTTATTTTGAAGAGAACAAAAGTACAGTAAATGTTGACATGTGCATAAAAATCCTAATTTTTACCCCATGAAAAAACTGGGAATTATACTTCTAAGCGGATTATTGACAGGTGCTTGCTCGGAATCAGAGAAATCTGAAAAATTGACGGGTGACAGCAAACCAGTGAAAGAAATGGAATCAGGGGATGAAAAAGAAGCAAAGCAGGAAGTTGTGAAAGGGGAAATAATCCTTCATAAAGGAGATACCCTGGTGAGTGTGGATTATTTCAACAAAAATATTTGGTGGGAGTTGAAATACGCTTCGGCCGACAATTTCATGCACCGTGTTTTATACGATACCCTGAAAAAACCATACGTTCAAATAGACATAGCAAGAAGATTGGCCAAATCCCAGGAATACCTCACCGGAAGAAATCAGGAATATCATTTATTGGTTTATGATGGGCTCCGGCCTTTGAGTGTGCAATGGGAAATGTGGAACGCACTGGATTCCATTCCTTTCTTGGAACGGGTGAAATTTGTGAGTAATCCCAAAAACGGCAGCGTTCATAATTATGGTGCGGCGGTAGATTTAACAATTTGCAATTCGAACAGAAAGCCCCTGGATATGGGAGCAGGGTACGACGATATGCGGAAAGTAGCTTATCCTTCACTGGAATCCGAATTCCTGGCAAGTGGTGAGATTACACAGCAACAAATTGATAACCGGAAATTACTTCGGAGAGCTTTGAAAAGTCAGGGATTTTCGAATATTCCAACCGAATGGTGGCATTTTAATGCCTTCCCAAGACCGGTGGTGAAAGGAAAGTATCAGCTTGTAACAAGTGAACTGACAGAATAAAAAAATAAATATATTTAAATATTAATAAGGGGCGTTCTGTTGCCAGGTGCC
>CBFGPJ010000364.1:0-4060 GCA_965650615.1 uncultured Fluviicola sp.
AGTATCAGCGCTGGCCTTAACGGTGATTTTATTGTTCATTAAGTTGAATAAACTGAAGACGAGCAAGGATTGAAACTGTTTAAAAAGGGTTCAAACAATCAGACAATAGCCATAAGTGATTAGGCAATAGTATTTTGAACTTTTTAATAAATTCTAATTCAACTTCCCTGGGAAATTCAATTGAAAAACAGGAATATCCACTTTAAATAGTTGGCCTGTTTCCATATTTTTAAACGTATAGAACCCGTGCATAGAACCCATTTCTGATTTGAGTTCACATCCACTGGTATATTGATACAATTCTCCTGATTCCAAAATAGGCTGTTGGCCCACAACTCCTTCCCCACTCACATGAATGGTAGGATTTAAGGAATCAAAAATAAACCAATCGCGGTGAAGCAATTGAACGGTGAACTGATTTTGATTTTCAATATCAATTCGGTAGCTAAAAAAGTAGCTTGAGTCCGTTGTTTGAGAAACATCTGCCCGAAACTGAGTCGAAACCCGGATCAAAACTCCTTCCGTAAGCGCGGTTATCTGTGTCATATTTTTGGACTTGTGACGAAGAAAGTTAGTAACTTAAATTAAGACCGACAAATTTTTCACATTTTTTCTTGAACTAATTTCACAAATATCTTCCTTTCAGTGGATTCCAAAAATTAACGATTAATGGCTCCAAATGACGAAAGTCACTCGAAATATGTAGTCTTCAAGACGAATTAAATTCTATTTTTGTATTCAAAAAATCAGAAATGACTCCGAAGTTTCACCCTTTAGTTGTTCAAGATGTCAGAAAGGAAACTGATGACACTGTTTCAATTGCTTTTGAAATCCCATCCGAACTTACAAATGACTATCAATTTGTTTCCGGTCAATATATTACCATTCGTAAAACCATTGACGGAGAAGAATTGAGAAGATCTTATTCGATCTGTGCAACACCACAAGACGGTGAATTACGTGTTGCTGTCAAACGAGTGGATGACGGGCGCTTTTCATCCTGGGCAACAGCTGATTTGAAAGTCGGGGAAATTTTGGATGTAATGACTCCAACCGGACATTTCCAATTAATCCCGGAAATTTCAGCTACCCGGAATTATGCCTTATTTGCAGCAGGAAGTGGAATCACTCCTATTATTTCGATTGCAAAAACGATCCTGATGAATGAACCAATGAGTACTGTAATTTTGGTTTATGGTAACAAAGGTTTCGCCAGTATCATTTTCAGAGAGGAATTAGAAGCTTTAAAAAATAAATATATCAACCGTTTTCAATTGGTTCATGTACTGAGTCGTGAAAGTTTAGGAAATCCTTTGCAAAAGGGACGTATTGACAAAGACAAGGTAGAATTAATCGGAAGAACGTTGCTGAGAGGAGAACACATCGATGCGGTTTATAGTTGCGGACCTGAAGAAATGACGCATGCTGTGAAAAATGCCATGATGGAATCCGGTGTTCCGGAAAACAAAATTCATTTTGAGCTATTCGGAACAAAAACCGCAGGATCCCAGGCTAAAATTGTCGTTCCAAAAGACCAGGATGTACTGGCAAAAGTGACCATTATTTTAGATGGAGACCGAATTGAGGTGGATCTGAACACGGCAGGTACATCTATCCTGGAAGCTGGCTATGAAGCTGGTGCTGATTTGCCTTTTGCTTGTAAAGGTGGTGTTTGCTGCACTTGCAAGGCAAAAATATTGGAAGGAAGTGCAGTAATGGATGTAAATTATGCACTGGAAAAAGACGAGGTTGAAGCCGGTTATATCCTAACTTGTCAGGCACACCCAACCTCAGAAAAATTAACAGTATCATTTGACGATTAATTATGGGTTTATTTTCCAAATTCAAGAAAGATTCCGGTTCGAAAAAAATGCGTTCGGGAATTGTTACAGTTGCAAAAAATGAACGAATTACAGCTGTTGGAAGTCGCATTCATTTTGAGATACCTGCTGATTTGAAAGATCAGTTTTCCCACGAACCGGGACAATATATCAATGTTCATGTAACCTTGAATGGAACAAAATACAGTCGCTCCTATTCCATTTGCAGCGGACCAAACGAAGCGAACTTAGCTGTTGCAGTTAAGGCAATTGACAAAGGTCTCGTTTCAAATTATTTGGTAAATGAATTGAAAGCGGGAGATCAGATCGAATTGGATTTTCCTTTAGGGAATTTTAAACTGGATTCCAAAGCTCCGAATATTGTTTGCTTTGCTGCCGGAAGTGGTATTACTCCATTCATGTCCTTTGCAAAATCACTTGGAGCAAACCAAAAAATGCGCTTGATTTACGGTAATTCGAAAATAGAAACTACATTCTTCATGGATGAAATCAAGGCTTTTCCAAATGTGACTTCTACTTTTTTCTTTAGTCAGGAAAAAAATGAGGGACATCAGGAAGGTCGCTTGGACAAACAGCATGTCAGCGAATTAATCAAAGCAGAATTACCGCTTTTACGTGCTGATGCATTTTATATTTGCGGACCGGAAGAAATGATCGTTGGAATCCAGGAAGTACTGAATGTTTTTGGAATTGCAAAAGAGAAAATCCACTTTGAATTATTTACAACTCCTGTTTTAATGAAACAGGAAGAAACAACTGTTGTAGGTACTTTTAAAGGAGTTTCACAAGTTAGTGCTATTCTGGATGGAGAAGTTCAGCGAATCGAATTGGCAACCAATGGAAAAAGCATCCTGGACGCTTTGGATCAATCCGGAATGGATGTTCCTTATTCCTGTAAAGGAGGTGTTTGTTGTACCTGCAAGGCAAAAATCATTGAAGGAAGTGCACAAATGACTATTAATTACGCTTTGACGGATGAAGAAGTGAAAGAAGGGTATATTTTGACTTGTCAGGCACATCCCACAAGTGAAATCTTAAAACTGGATTTCGATGTCTAAGAATGTTTTGGTGATCGGAGCAAGCCGGGGGATCGGTAAAGAATTGGTGCAACAGTTTGCTGCCAAAAACCTGGAAACTTTTGGTTTTGCCAGAAGTTTGAAGGATAGCTCCGAAAACAATGTGCATTACGTTCACTTAGATCTTTTAAGTCCGACAATCAAATCCGATTTTGAAAAGGCCATTATGGGTATTGATCAAATCGATTACTTGATTCACAATGCAGGTTTCATAGCTGTGAAACCATTCTTAGAACTTTCCAGAGAAGATATTCGAAACTGTTACCAGATAAATGTACTTTCCGTAATGGAAATCACACAAGTTTGTATTCCGAAAATGAAACCCGGAGGACATATTGTAATGATTTCATCCATCGGTGGATTCCAGGGCAGTTCCAAGTTTCCAGGCTTAGCAGCATATTCTACTTCCAAGGCAGCACTTGTCTCACTAACTGAATTACTTGCCGAAGAATTCAAAGATTCCGGAATTTCAATCAATTGCTTATGTTTAGGAGCGGTTCAAACAGAGATGATGGAAGAAGCGTTCCCTGGATACAAAGCACCTCACCAACCGCATGAGATTGCTGAATTCATTGTAGATTTCACACTGAATAACGGAAAATATTTCCATGGAAAAATTATTCCTGTAAGCGTTTCGAATCCTTAAAAACAATGCAATTAGCCCTAGCGCCTTTGCAAACATATACCGATTATCATTTTCGAAATGCACATATTGCCGTTTTCAGAGGGGTTGACAAGTTTTATGCCCCTTATCTTAAATTAAACAACGACGGAACAATTAAAAATGCTCCGAAAATTGATATTCTTCCAAAGAATAATCCCCAAATAGACGTTATACCCCAACTCATGGCCTGCAGTGAACAGGAATTTTTCACTATGGCTGATTATATTGAAAATTTAGGCTATTCGGAATTGAATTGGAATATGGGATGCCCCTATCCAATGGTTACAAATAAAAACCTGGGAGCCGGTATTTTAAATAAACCCTCTGAAATTTTCCATTTGTTTGATCGGATCTTTCCGAAACTAAAAATGGGGTTGGGTATTAAGATGCGCATGGGACTTGAGAATACTTCTGAGATCCTGGAAATTTTACCTCGTCTGAATGATTACCCTTTGACGGAAATCATTGTTCACGCACGC
>CBFGPJ010000365.1:0-4055 GCA_965650615.1 uncultured Fluviicola sp.
TGTATTGAAAGGATATACAAAAGACTGGTCCGGAATTGCATTGTTGGCAAGAACACATGGTCAGCCAGCTTCTCCAACTGTTTTAGGAAAAGAGATCGGGGTTTTTGTTTACCGTCTGGAAACGCAATTGGAACTTTTGAAAGCCATTCCTTATGCAGCTAAATTTGGTGGTGCAACCGGAAATTTCAACGCGCACCAGGTTGCTTTCCCGGAAACGGATTGGGTAGCTTTCTCCAATAAATTTGTGAATGAGCAATTGGGATTGACAAGAAGTCAATTGACAACTCAAATTGAGAATTACGATCAGTTGGCAAACCTGTTTGACTGCCTGAAACGCATCAATACCATTATTCTTGATTTGGACCGTGACATGTGGACGTATATTTCAATGGAATATTTCAAGCAAAAATTGAAAGAAGGTGAAGTAGGTTCGTCCGCTATGCCTCATAAAGTAAACCCGATCGATTTCGAAAATTCAGAGGGAAATATCGGTATCGCAAATGCGTTGTACGAACACCTGGCTGCCAAATTACCGGTTTCAAGATTGCAGCGTGATTTGACAGATTCAACAGTACTCAGAGCAATCGGAATGCCACTTGCTCATTCATTGATCTCTTTTAAAGCAACTATCGCCGGACTGAATAAATTGCTTTTGAACGAAGAAGCAATCCAACAGGACCTGGAAGATAACTGGGCGGTTGTAGCTGAGGCAATTCAAACCATTTTAAGAAGTATCGGTTTCCCGAAACCTTATGAAGCGTTGAAAGGATTGACCCGTAAAAATGAAAAAGTGACCCAGCAAACAGTTCATGATTTTATTGACACGCTTGCTGTAGAAGACGCAATGAAGGAGCGTTTGAAGAAAATCACTCCATCAAATTATACCGGGGTAAAACTGGTATAAAGAATCCGTTCGTCCGAATTGGACAATTAATTTTGTTCAGAATGGATTGTGATCTCAGGTTTTTCTTATATTACAGAAAAAAAGCCTTGCGATTTCTACAACTCATTTTTTTTCTGTTACTGAGTCATTGCTTTTGGGGACAAGTACCTCCGCAAATAGATTGGGGGCCGGATAATCTCGGGCGTCCGAATACCATTGCAATTTTACCCAAAGACAACGGTGTGTTTTTTACTTTCCACTACGGGAACGCATCCTTAATGCCTTCGGCTAAAATTTCCCGCTTTGAAAATGGAAAAGAGATCCTGTCCAAAAGAATTGAACCCCGGATTGACCAAAAAATGGTGACACTGGAAGATATGTTCCTGTTCTCCAATCGTTTATTCGGACTGTTCTCAGATAAGATCGGGGCGTCAGTTACCTTGTATCTGCAGGAATACGATGATGATGTGGACCCTTTCGGTTCACCGTTGGTCGTTGCATCTTATGTGATCCCGAAAGGCTGGAGCCGGAATGTGTTGGTAACAACGAAAGTTTCACCCCAAAATAATTTTTTGGTTGTGGATTACCTGATCCCGGCAAAGAAGGAAACCTATGATCGTTTTGGCTACAATATTCTGAATAACCAAATGGTTTCGATTCGTGAAGGTGAGTATGAAATCCCCTACGATTCGAAACTTTCAGCGGTAGAAGCAAGGCATTTGACGGATAAAGGAGATTATTTCCTGGGTGTTTCAGTTTTCTCGAAAGCGTATTATAGTATCTGGAAAGATTTCGGACAAGTAGATAAATCCGTATTGATCCACATGAGTCCCGGAGATTCCCTGAAAATGTACGAACTGGACCTGGAGCAACGAAAAGTCTACAATTTTGTCATCAATTCCAATGATTCTGCTGCAATTCTGACCGGTACCTGGGGAGATGAAGATTCTAAAGGCGCAAAAGGAGTATTTTATTCATCGTTCTCGTTTCGTTTAAATAAAATGGAGCTGCCCAAGTTTCTGGAATTCCCGAAAGAGATACTGGAACAGGAAAATCCTTATTCAGACGATATTTACAGCTATCAGAATGTCAATGGTGAATTGCTGAATTATGCTTTCCGGAATGTGATTCTTCTTCCCGACGGCTCCATTAACGTATTGGCAGAGCAATATTATATTTATGAAGTGAATACAACCGATTCAAGAGGGATGAACCAGGTAACCAATTATTACAATTATAACGATTGCATCGTGTATGCTATTTCGAAGGAAGGAGAGCTCAATTGGTTCCGGAAGATTCCCAAAAAACAGGAATCAGTGAATGATTTTGGTCAGTATTCCTCATTGATAAGTTATACCAGTAAAGGAAACCTTGTATTGTTCTTCAATGATCATATCCTGAATTATGACCAGCTTGGGGGATATTTGGGAACACGGATCCCTTTTTCGAACTCCATAAGATATAAGGAATACTGCTTGGCTATGGCAACCGTTAATTTGGAAAACGGTGAAACAACGCGCAACATGTTTTCATCCTATGATGCGATTGATGCTTTTGTTTGCCTGAAACTTTCCTGTGTAAATTATAAAACGAATCAGGTTATTTTTGCAGCTTCAAACAAGCGGGATAAATACGGTTTCCTGACTTTTGAATAATTATTATAAGTAATTCGTAATTCGTAATTCGTAATTCGTAATTCGTAATTCGTAATTATCTCCTACTTCTCTGGAAAATACGCATGATCCGCAACAAAATAAACATCCCCAATCCAACAAGTGCGAAATACCCGATGAAATCACCCAAAACCTGGTACAGTGTTTTTTTGGAGTTCAATTGAATGGTATAATTGAATTGGTCCTTCACCCACCACTTGGTTTGTTTCAGAATATCCCCGCGATTGGAAATAATTCCGGATGTTCCGGTATTGGCAGACCGAACGACATATTTATTGTTCTCGATCGCTCTTAAACGTGCAAATTGAAAGTGCTGTTTGTAGCCGGGAGTATCTTTCCACCATCCGTCGTTTGTAATGATTGCAATGAATTGAGAACCATTCTTGGCTTGTTTTGCCAGAAATCCGCCGTAAACGGATTCATAACAAATCACCGGAGAGAATTTCACCCGGTTTTTTTCAAATATTTTGGGTCCGTCTTCAGTACCTAAACTTCCTGATCCGCCTTCCATTTCAACAGCTAATTTTTCCAGGAACGGGAACATCCCGACAAATGGAATTTTCTCCACACCCAAAACCAGTTTTGATTTGTGGATAATTTTAGGATTCGGCGTGTTGTCAAAAAGAACGGAGGAATTGTAATCTTCTACGTAGGCATTCAATTGCGGAATGAACTTGCTTGCTGCAGAGTTTTTGTGATCAAAGACCTGGAATGTTGATGCACCTATCAATAAACCTGCATTTGCCCATTTTGCGCGATGCTCGTTAATTACGTGAAAGAAGATTTCTTTACGCAATCCTGTTTCGTAAATGTTGGAAGTGGGATAAAGCGATGTTTCCGGTGCGATAACCAGTTGTGTTTCCTTAGAAATTGCCTTGTCTGCCTGGTCCAATATGGCCTTCAATTGCTCATCGTTTGCTAAAACAAATTTCTCACCATACGGATCAATATTCGGTTGAATGATCGCTACATTGTATGGAGTGCCTTCTATGCTTTTGGAGAAATAAAGGATCCAGGATAAACTTAAGGGAAGAATGAGAATGATCAGGGCCAGGATAAAGTAGGTGTTTTTAAAGACATTCTTAGGTTGAATAACCAATTTATAAAGGATCAGGTTCATAACCAGGATCCAAAGCGATCCTCCCAAAACTCCGGTAATGGAATACCATTGCACCCAGGAAACCCTTGGAGCAAATACGTTTCCTAATGTAAGCCAAGGCCAGGATAATTCCCAGTGAAAATGCAGGAATTCGAAACTTAGCCAAACACAGATCAGAATCGGTCCGTTCCATTTTGAACCCAGTTTTCGTTTCAATAAATGATAGAATAAAAATGCCAGGGCCATTAATAAGCTATTCGCAAAGAACGCCATATATGCCCCGCCTTCACTCGCGTAATACACCCACCAGGTGGTACCGACATTATAAATGAAAAAAGTTAAATATGCCTGAAGAAAAAGACTGAAAGCTTTCCTTTTTGTGTGAAAATAAGACTCGACC
>CBFGPJ010000366.1:0-4050 GCA_965650615.1 uncultured Fluviicola sp.
CGCTGCAAGTGCTTCCAGTAGATCCGATTCATTGACAACTCCACCACGTGCAGCGTTTACCAATACAACACCTTTCTTCATCAGGTCGAATTCTGCTTTTCTGATCACAGCAGAACCGTCTGCTTGTTTCGGTATGTGAAGTGAAATAAAATCTGCTTCTTTCAGTGCGCTGTTCAGGTCACTTGTTGATTTCAGGGAAACTTTTACTTCTCCAAGTCCCTGAATTTCCAATGGAATGTCAGCAACAATGTCGTGATTATTTACTGCAATGACTTTCATTCCGCATCCAAGGGCGTAGCTTGCCAACGATTGGCCAATGCGTCCAAATCCTACAATCGCAATCGTTTTTCCACGCAATTCGATCCCTTTTCCGTATTTCTTTTTCAATGCGGAGAAATCACCTGTTTCCATTTGCTTAAAGGAATCGTGTAGTGAACGCGCTCCCGCAAATAAATGTCCCATAACCAATTCAGCAACGGATTGGGAGGAAGAGGCCGGTGTATTGATAACTGTTAGTCCTTTTTCACGGGCATAAGCCACATCGATATTATCCATTCCAACACCCCCACGACCAAGTAATTTGAGTCCCGGACAAGAGTCAATCACAACTTTTCTGATGGTTGTAGCACTTCTCACCAGAATGATCTCAATGTTGTTTGCATTTACGTAGGAGATCAGGTCGTCCTGGTTTACTTTATCTGTAATGACTGTATAACCGGCTTTTTCAAGAGCAATCTTTCCTTCGTTCGAGATTCCGTCGTTTGCTAATATTTTCATTTTTTATTTCTTTTTTGTCCTAAATCAGAAGGGGTTTTCAATAGTTCATTCGTTCTATATTCCTCGGCTTTTCTGTCTTTCCGCACAGAGCCTCAGTCTTTCCGCCGCGGCGCACTATCGCTGGCTCTTATCCGTGTTTTTTAGAGAAATCGTTCATTACATCAACCAATACCTGAACGCTTTCCAATTCAAGTGCGTTGTACATGGAAGCTCTGTATCCGCCAACACTTCTGTGTCCGTTCAAACCAATAATTCCGGCTGCTTTCCATGCTGCATCGAATTCGTCTTTCAATGCGTCGTTTGTCAGCAGGAAGTTTACATTCATTTCCGAACGGTCTTCCACCGCTGCAGTTCCTTTAAATAATGGATTCGCATCGATTTCGGAATAGATCAATTTCGCTTTTGCCTGGTTTTTCAGGGCCATTTTTGCAACGCCACCGTTTGCCAATAAATCCTGTAGGTTCAGCATCGCTACATATACGGAAAAAACTGGAGGAGTATTGTACATAGAATCCTTTTCAGCATGTAATTTGAGATCCAGGTAGCTTGGCATGAATGGAGAAGTGGATTTCCCGAGAATGTCCTTCTTTACAATATATAAAGTAGCTCCCGCAGGCCCTAAGTTTTTCTGCGCACCTGCATAGATTAAATCAAAATCAGAAACGTTGATTTCTTTGGAGAAAATATCCGAAGACATATCGCAAACCAAAGGCAAATCCGTTTTCGGGAACTCTTTAAATTGTGTTCCGAAGATGGTATTGTTTGACGTGAAATGGATGTAATCCGCATCTGTAGGAATTTGCAGGTTTTTAGGAATGTAGCTGAAATTTTTGTCTTCCGAAGAAGCAAATACATTGACATCAACCCCAACTTTTTTCGCTTCTTTGATCGCTCCGGAAGCCCAGGTCCCTGTGTTGATATATCCCGCTTTCTTTGTGGAGCGCATCATGTTTAAAGCTGCGATCGTAAATCCAAGTGTAGCTCCGCCTTGTAAATAAAGCACTTCGTAATCATCCGAAATGTTCAATGCTTTTTTCACCAGTTCACGGGCATCGTGCATTACAGCTTCATAATCTTTACTTCTGTGTGAAACTTCAAGAATAGATAATCCATTGAAATCCAATACAGCATCTGCAGCTTTTTTAAATACGTCTTGCGGAAGAATACATGGTCCTGCGCCAAAGTTGTGTTTTTTCATTTTGTGTTTTTTGCATCCTGACATTCATCGTCAGGATTGATTTCTTGCTCTTTATTTGGAAGTACACAAATTTCGAGATTTTTGGACTAAAAGAGAAGTGTTTTTAATTAAAATATTTACAAAAAAAGCCCCGCCGAATGGCAGAGCTTTTCATATGTTGAAGGATTATTCATTCGATTATTCTTCAGTTTTCTTTGTTGTTTTTGCAGCCGGTTTTTTAGCGGCAGGTTTTTTCTCTGCTGCCGGTTTTGCCGCAGTTTTTGCTACAGGCTTCTTAGCCGCTACTTTTTTCTCACTTGCTGATGCATCTGCCGCAGCAGATTTTTTAGCAGCTGCCGGTTTAGCACTTGTAGTTGCTTTTTTTCTTTTACGGGTATTACCATAGGATCCGTTTGTACGTTTTCCTTTTGCCGTCTTGATATCACCTTTTCCCATAATAGTTTTCTGTTTTTTTAGTTCGAAAAGTCATACAAATATAACGTTCTCTTTGACTTAGGAAGTAAAAAAAATGGAAAATGTAAAAACGCTTGCGCTAATCGCATGTCGCCAGTAGCTCTTCGCCTTCGTGAAGCCACTTCGGCAGAGCAAGGTTAGCGATGGCACAAGCTTTAGCAAAGGCGCATTGAAAATACAGTTAATTATTCTGCTAACCGTTTTTCAAGCTCTCTTCTCACTACATCTCCATTCCGCATATAGCGTTGGCACCATTTCAATTTAATATCGGTTTGATCTTCATCATTTAATTTCCAGTCAATGTCGGATTCGATCAAACGCTGTCTCAAAGCTTGTAATGTAAGTGCAACTGAAACAGAAACGTTGAAACTTTCTGTAAAACCAACCATGGGGATTGCGACCTTGTAATCTGCAACTTCACGGATCTTATCTGAAATTCCTTCCCATTCGGTTCCGAAGGAAAGTGCTACAGGTTGGTTTAAAGGCAAATCGAAAATAGAAAGTTCCGCATCCGGGGTCAAAGCCGCAATTTTATATCCTTTTGCTTTTAGTTTGGCAACTGCATCCAATAATGGTGCAGGACCTTCATTGTAATTAAACAAGTCGACCCATCTTCCGGCACCACGGGCAATATCGCGTTGTACTTTGTATTGGTTTTTACTTTCAACTACGTGTAACTCCTGGATCCCGAAACAATCACAACTTCTTAATACAGCACTGGCATTATGTTCCTGGAAAATTTCTTCCAGCAGGACTGTTAAATATCGTGTGCGCTTAGAAGCTATCTCTTCGAATAATTGTCCTTTGACTTCAGGGATAAGTTCATAAAATGCTTGAAGCAATTCGTTTTTCATGGGGCAAAGCTAGTGATTATCGGAGAAATGAATAGAATTTAGCTATATATCTAAATAGCTATATCGGAACATAGCTATATATCGATGAACTGTTTGATTCCTAAAAAAGAAAAACACCCCGATCTTTATAGAATGCGAGGTGTTTTCTTCGTAAATTAAGAAATCCTATTTGTTGTTACCAATTATTTTTCAATTCTGTTTCAGATTCGTCCGCCACAAAGCCAAGGGCCCGAACCTCTTTTTTTTTGCGCAATTGTAAATAAGGTGAACGACTCTTAGAATGCTTTTCAAATCTTTTACTTCAATACTTTTACTGTTTTGGACCAACCGCTTTCTCCTGCAATCCTGACAAAATAAATTCCACATGGAAGTGCTTCCAGTTGGTTTAACCGTGTCTCAAAATGCGTTTTGTTCTGTGTTTGTTCCGACTCAATGTCAATTTTACGTCCGAAAGCATCTTCCAGTGTGATCGTTACTTCGTCTGAAGCTGTATTATCCCATGATACGCTGATTTGATCTGTGAACGGTACCGGACTCACCTGAATGCTATTAATTAAGTTTTCATTCATTGATGCAGTTTGGTTGTTGACAATGGTCCTTAACAGCTCACGAACCACCGGGATCAGCATCCAGGAGTTTTTATTATTGTCATTAGTGAAAACTGTAATACTTTGATCCAGTTCCGGGAAATACCAGGATGACGCATGGTAAGCCAGGTCGCCACCATGACCATAAGCTTCGTATCCAAGAAAGCCATTGGTTTTATGC
>CBFGPJ010000367.1:0-4030 GCA_965650615.1 uncultured Fluviicola sp.
GAATGATCCCAAGCAGGAGCGAATTGTGATGATGTCCGATCAGGTGATCATGATAGTGGCTGTGAATGGAGTAATTTGCCAAAGGAATTCCTTCAATAAAGGAGTGAATGCTCAGAGAGATCAATAAGCCGTAAGGGATTTTTTTATTGGCGTGAGCATGTATATGCCCGTGTTCAATTCCACCTGAAAAGTATTCCAGGAATAACTGCACCAGGAAGCCAAGTAGGACCCAAACTCCAATTGAAGTGTGTTGTTCGGCATAAAGTTCCGGAAGGAAATGGATAAAAGCGATTGCTAAAAGAAATCCACCGCTGAATGCAAGAGAAAGTTTAATGAAAGTGACCTGGTTCCTTTTCTCCAGTAAAACAACCAATACTCCGCCAACCAGGACAGACAGGATCAAAAAGAAAATAGTTGTGATTAATTCGCTCATTTCTTTTTGCAGATAAGAATTAAACGATCGGATTGCTCCAGGTCAAAAGCTTCCAGCTTGTAATTTCCTGCTAGTTGAACAATCTCAAAATGTGCATCAGACAAAAGTTTTTCAAAGTCGTGCAATTCCAATGCTTGTACTTTCTCCTGGAAAAAGTAGGATTTTCCGTCGTGCTCAAATGCGATCGTTTTGATGATCCGGCCATTGACAACTTCTTTCTTTATGTGGAAAAGGATATCACATTTTTTGATTTCCTGGCGAAACCGCTGATTTTGAATAATCCGGACTACTTTGTGAGCATTCATAAAGTCGATCACCAGAATCCCGGGCTCGATCAGGGCGTCGTGGACACTCTTTAAAACCTTGGCATTTTCGCAAACATCTTCGAAATACCCGAAACTGGTAAACAAATTGAATACATATTGATAATTTTCGTCCAGTTTTTCGCGCATATCATGCACAAAGAACGTCAGGCTCGGATCGGAATTTTTTTTTGCTTCTTCGATGCTGTTCGGTGACAAATCACAACCAGAAACTTTTAATCCGTGTGAAGCCAGGGCTCTGGAATGTCTTCCTGCACCGCAAGCCAGGTCTAATGCACTGGATCCGGGTTTTGGATCGAGGAAGGCTACCAGGTTATTTAGAAATTCGTTGGCCTCCTTTTCATTTCGTTCGTCGTATAATACATGATAGAACGGAGAATCAAACCATGTCGAGAACCATTCTTTTTGTTTGTCTAAATGCATCATTGTTGCAAAAGTACAAAATCCCGGAAGAAACACAAGGATTTTACCTCTGAAAGTTGGGTAAGTACTCAGTTAATGTATCCCAATTAAAAATTCTACCATCCGCTCATTTTTTTCGTCGAATAGCAAAATTAGTTCGATAGGATTATTATATTTGTTCCACTTCGAAAACTACAATGATAAAAAACGATATCTACGAACTTTACCAGACAATGGAGCGGGAGAACATCCTGTTGTCATTTAAGGGGGTCGTAACGTCGGACTTGTTATCATCGGTTCTTTCAATTATGGAGTCTAAGATGGATTACATGGAGGAGTCTCCAAAAATGAAGAAAAAAGTTTTCAATGTTTTGGTGGAATGTCTTCAGAATTTGTATCATCATATTGATTCGAATGAGGAGCAGGATCGTAACTTTACGCGGATCGAGGTGAAATCGGCATTATTCATGATCGCGAAAAAGGACGATCATTTTGTCATCAGAACAGGGAATTACATTGATAAAGAAAGCGCGATCGATTTAGAGAAACGGCTGGATTTAATCAATGGAATGGATAAAGATGAATTAAAAAAATATTACCAGGATGTGCTTAGCAACGGGACCTTATCCGATAAGGGAACAGCAGGTCTTGGTATGATTGATATTGCAAGGAAATCCGGAAATAAACTCGAATACCAGTTTTTGCCAATAAACGACGTAAACAGTTTTTTCTGCTTGAATATAAAAATTGATTAATTAAGAATATGGAAAATTTACACCTAGAAGGATCAGCAAAAACACCTTCGATCCATTTTGATGCCGCTACTGGAAAACTTGAGTTGAAAGGTCGTTCTATTCCTGAAAACTCAGTGGAATTTTACAAGCCCTTGAATGATTGGATCGATGCATATGGAAAGAATCCGATCGGAGAAACATCCGTTGATGTGAAATTGGAATATTTTAACACTTCCTCTTCCAAGTGCATTTTGGACTTATTTAAAAAACTGGAAGCGATTTCAGGTTCTAAAACGAAAGTCGTTGTGAACTGGTTCTTTGAAGAAGACGATGAGGATATGGAAGAGGCCGGTCAGGATTACCAGGCAATCATCAGTTTGCCTTTCAATATCATCGAAGTAGAAGAAATTTAATTCGAATCCTCCGTCAGCTGATGGAGGATTTTTTTTGACCAAAAAGGTTAAAAAGTATTGATGCACATCTCTGTTTAGTATGCTGTGACCTCAGCAATTAGCGAGTCCGGTAGGCGAGCAAATAATTTGTGCATGCGCCAACGCTGAAGCTAGGGCGTAAGAGTTTTGTGGTAAAGAAAAACCACTAGCATTATTTTAGTAAGTATATGCCAAAAACAATCGGAATAACCGGAGGAATAGGTTCCGGAAAATCAATTGTATCAAAAATCCTGCAGTTGATGGGATATCCCGTATATTCATCCGACCAGCGTGCAAAAGAACTGATGCACGAAGATCAAACCTTGATCAATAACCTGAAAGAATTGTTCGGAGAAGAAGCCTATCTCAATTCAAATCTCGACCGCCCTTACATTGCAGCACAGATTTTCCAGGATGAATCCAAAAGGACTGCAATGAATAATTTGGTCCATCCGGCCGTGAGAGCAGATTTTAAAAATTGGGTAGGACAACAAACATCCCACATCGTATTTCAGGAATCAGCTCTGCTGTTCGAAACCGGCAACTACCAATCTTTCGACGCAGTTATTTTAGTGAGTGCCCCGAAAGAAATTCGAATGAAACGTGTAAAAGAGCGCGACCACCTCACGGATGAACAAGTACAATCCCGGTTTAATGCGCAAATGCCCGAAGCCGAAAAAATGAAACTGACGGACCTGATCATTCACAACGACGGAAATCAGCTCCTGGTACCGCAAATCCTGAATTTACTGAAAGAACTATAAGGGATGTAGCAAAGACACGAAGGACGCAAAGTTTTATGTTATCCTCTTGCACCCTGATTTTCTTTGCGGTTGAATAAAAAGAGCTTCACCGAAGGTGGAGACCGTTTTAACACAAACCCACCTTGTGTTCCTGGTGCTCTTCGTGGTCATTTATTGCTATTCCACTTCCTCGTAATCATCAAAACGGTCATTATCCCTGCGATCCTTATTCCGGTTCGCACGGTTGTCGTTATCCTCGTTTCTTCCGAAAGCCCTTCCCGAAAAGATCATGCTCAAGGCATTAAACATCCTCAAAAGCATTCCGATCGTAAAAAAGAACCCGACAACCTTGAAGATGAATCCGAAAATAGGAGTGTCCTCAATATCTATAATGCTTTTATAGAACCAGTTGGAAATAGCATTTTCTGCAAATTCCGGTTTCCACAACAGGAAACCAAACACGGCCATTGCCAAAGCTACAATTCCAAATTCAATAGCCATTTTGGGTTTCGGGCCCTCCGTTAAATTTTTCCCCTGGATTTGAATAGACATCATCGCCCTGAACTGCATGTTTTGGACTTTCCCGATAAAGTACATCAACAAAATCAACCCGGTCGTGATGGAAGTAGCCAAATTTCCGTTTGGATTATTCGTGCAGAAAATGATCGCTACATCGGCAATCAGAAGGTATTGAACAGTTTTGAATGCAAGGTTTAAAGGGTAAGACATCGGAACACCGCCACGAAGCAATACAAATCCGAATTTTAAAATTCCCCAAATGAAACTGAAAATCGCCAAAATGACTCCCAGCCGAAAGATTAAACTGATAAATTCCACAAAGCAAAAATGGTAAAAAGAGATGAATCTAACAACTTGTTTTGGCAGGGTATTGGTCTATTTGGGCAAAATGGTGAATATGAAAAATTGTTTGGTTGCCTTTATCGTATTTCTTGGCTTTGCTGTT
>CBFGPJ010000368.1:0-4029 GCA_965650615.1 uncultured Fluviicola sp.
ACTTGACGAGCCGGGCGTTTGATTGCACTGCGAACTTGTTTGATTTTAATTGTTGCCATACTAGTTCTTATTAACCGTTAAACACTTTGTCCATACTGATTCCACGCTGACGTGCAACAGCAGCTGCATCGCGCATAGACGCTAATGCATTGATAGTTGCCTTAACAACGTTGTGTGGATTGGATGATCCTTGAGATTTTGCCAATACGTTGTGAACACCTACAGATTCTAAAACTGCACGCATCGCACCACCAGCGATTACTCCTGTACCATTTGTAGCAGGTTTCAATAAAACTTCTGCTCCACCGAATTTTCCTTTTTGAGCGTGAGGAACTGTACCTTTTAGGATCGGAACTTTAATAAGGTTCTTTTTCGCATCGTCGATTCCTTTTGTAATCGCTTCTGTTACTTCTTTTGCCTTACCAAGACCATGACCAACGATACCGTTTTCATCCCCAACAACTACGATAGCTGAGAAACTGAACGTACGACCACCTTTTGTTACTTTAGTCACACGGTTCACAGCTACCAATTTATCTTTAAGCTCAATATCTGAGGCTTTTACTCTATTTCCTATAATTGCTGCCATGATGATTAAAATTTAAGTCCTCCTTCTCTAGCTGAATCAGCCAATGATTTAACACGACCGTGGTACAAGTACCCGTTACGGTCAAATACTACTGATTCTACACCAGCTTTTACCGCTTTTGAAGCGATCTCTTTTCCTACAACTGCTGCTTGCTCAGATTTGCTCTTTTTGTCAGCAGCTTTGTTTTTGTAAGAAGAAGCAGCAGCCAATGTAACTCCTTTTGTATCGTCGATCAACTGAGCATAGATTTGCTTGTTTGAACGGAATACAGAAAGACGAGGCACGGAAGTAGTACCAGAAATTTTCTTTCTGATTCTTCTCTTAATTTTTGCTCTTCTGTTTAATTTACTAAATGCCATAACTTCTAAAATTATTTTTTACCTGCAGATTTACCAGCTTTTCTTCTAATCTCTTCACCCATAAAGCGAATACCTTTTCCTTTGTACGGCTCAGGTTTACGAAGGGAACGAATTTTGGCAGCAGCCTGGCCCAAAAGTTGCTTGTCGTGTGACTCTAAAGTCACAACCGGAGCTTTACCTTTTTGAGTATCTGCAGATACCTTAATTTCTTTCGGGAATTCGATTACGATCGGGTGAGAATAACCTAACGCTAACTCCAACGATTGTCCTGTTGCAGTTGCACGGTAACCTACTCCGATTACTTCCAATTCCTTCTTGTACCCTTCGGATACACCAACAACCATGTTCTGGATCAAAGCGCGGTATAAACCATGCTTGGAACGATGGTCCGGCGCATCAGACGCGCGGCTTAAAGTGATCTCAGATCCTTCGATATTGATTGAAACAGCTTCTGTGTCGAAATCCTGCTCCAATGTACCTTTAGATCCTTTTACGGAAATTACTGATCCGTCCACCTTTACTTCAACTCCACTCGGGATTGTTACTGGGGATTTACCTATCCTTGACATTATTTATTTAATTACGAATTACGAAAACGAGCGCGAAGGTACAACAATAAAAGATACAAGTCAAGACTCATATCTTTTTGTTTCCCTAGCGCTCAGAAATCTGCATTCTAGTTTCTACTAATTGAAAGTTGAAAATTGAGAATTGAAAAGGCGGAAACTCCTTACCTTTTCAATTTTACATTTTCAATTTTGCATTCTTAATATACGTAGCAAAGAACTTCTCCACCAACGTTTTCTTTTCTTGCTTCTTTATCTGTGATTACTCCTTTAGAAGTAGAAACGATAGCAATTCCCAATCCGTTCAATACACGTGGCATTTCTGCTGCACCTGAATACTTACGAAGACCTGGACGAGACGCACGCTCGATTTTAGTAATCGCCGGAACTTTTGTTGATTGGTTGTACTTCAATGCGATTTTAATCACACCTTGTTTTCCATCTTCTTCGAATTTGTAATTCGCGATGTAACCTTGATCGAACAAGATTGCTGTAATAGCTTTTTTCGTGTTTGAAGCAGGGATTTCCACTGTTTTCAAACGAGCCATATTCGCGTTACGGATTCGTGTTAGATAATCTGCAATAGGATCTGTATACATGTCCTTTTTCTTTTATTAATTACTCGGTAGAGTTTCAATTCGTCAACTGACGAAGACTTTTACCAACTTGCTTTTTTAACTCCCGGGATCTTACCTGCCAATGCCATTTCACGGAAAGTAACACGTGAAACACCGAATTGACGCATATAACCACGAGGACGACCAGTCAACCCACAACGATTGTGTACACGAACCTTAGAAGAGTTCGCAGGCAATTGTTGCAATGCATCCCAATCTCCGGCAGCTTTCAACTCAGCTCTTTTAGCTGCGTATTTCGCTACCATTTTTTCTCTTTTGCGCTCACGCGCTTTCATTGATTCCTTAGCCATTGTCTTATTTTTTGATGAATGGGAATCCGAAGGCATCTAGCAAAGCTCTTCCTTCTTCGTCGCTTTCAGCTGTTGTAACAAAAGTGATATCCATACCTAAAATCTTGCTTACCTTATCGATATCGATTTCAGGGAAAATGATATGCTCTTTAACTCCTAAATTGAAGTTACCGCGTCCGTCAAATCCTTTAGGGTTAACTCCACGGAAGTCACGTGTACGAGGTAAAGCAACAGCAATAAAACGATCCAGGAAGTCGTACATTTTATCACCACGCAAAGTTACTTTAGTACCGATTGGCATTCCTTTACGTAGTTTAAAGTTCGAAACGTCCTTTTTAGATATCGTAGCTACTGCCTTTTGACCTGCGATGCGAGAAACATCTGCAACCGCATTGTCAACGATTTTCTTATCAGCAACTGCATCACCCAATCCCTGGCTGATTACAATCTTTTGCAACTTAGGCACACGCATAATGGTTTTGTACCCAAATTTCTCAGTCAATGCAGGAATAATTTCCTCTTTGTACTGTTTTTTTAATCTTGGTGAATAACTCATTACTTGATCTCCTCTCCTGATTTTTTAGAATAACGAACTAACTTACCTTTCGCATTTTCCTTACGTCCGATGCGAGACGCTTGTCCTTTAACAACCACCATTAGGTTGGAAATATGGATAGTTCCTTCTTTCTCAACGATTCCTCCTTGTGGTTCAGACGCGCTAGGCTTTGTGTGACGTTTAACCATGTTCACTCCACCTACGGTAGCACGCTCTTTGTTTCTGTCAATAGTCAGTACTGTTCCTTCCTGACCTCTAGACTCACCGCTTAATACTTTAACAGTGTCGCCTACTTTGATGTGTAATTTCTTTTGCATGACTTCACTACTGATTAAAGTACTTCGGGAGCAAGTGAAACAATTTTCATGTAATTGTTCTCACGAAGCTCACGAGCTACTGGTCCAAAAATACGGGTTCCTCTCATCTCCCCCGCCTGATTCAAGATAACACATGCGTTATCATCGAAACGAATGTAAGAACCGTCCGGACGGCGAACCTCCTTGCGTGTTCTTACAACAACCGCCTTGGCAACCGATCCTTTTTTTACGGCTCCAGAGGGCATTGCGCTCTTAACAGCTACTACGATCTTATCTCCTACTGAAGCATAACGACGTTTTGTTCCACCTAATACGCGGATACATAACACCTCTTTTGCTCCGGAGTTATCTGCAACTGCAAGTCTTGATTCTTGTTGTATCATTGCAACTAATTATTATTTAGCTCTTTCTAAAATTTCTACTAATCTCCAGTTCTTGTTTTTAGACAAAGGACGGGTTTCCATGATCTTAACGGTGTCACCAATGTTACAGTCGTTATTTTCATCGTGGGCCACAAATTTAGTAGTTTTTTTCACGAACTTACCATATTTCGGGTGTTTTACTTTTCTTTCTACAGAAACCACGATAGATTTTTCCATCTTATCACTGGTAACAGTCCCGATACGTTCTTTTCTTAAATTACGCTTTTCCATTTCAAGCTTCTTTTACTTTCAAGCCTTACGCTTGAATTTCACGTTTTCTCAATTCAGTATT
>CBFGPJ010000369.1:0-4028 GCA_965650615.1 uncultured Fluviicola sp.
GTTTTGGCAGGGTATTGGTATATTTGGGCAAAATTGTGAATATGAAAAATTGTTTGGTTGCCTTTATCGTATTTCTTGGCTTTGCTGTTCGCGCAGAGGAAGGGATGCTTATTCCTTCGCTGCTTCATGCTTTTGAATCTGATATGAAAGCAAAAGGAATGAAACTTTCAGCTGCAGATATTTATTCGGTAAACAATGCCTCCTTGAAAGATGCGATTATGCATTTCGGTGGTGGATGTACAGCAGAATTGGTTTCAGAAAAAGGATTGTTATTAACCAATCACCACTGTGGTTTGGATGCCGTTCAAAAGCATTCCTCAACAGAACATGATTACCTGAAAAATGGTTTTTGGGCAAAGCAATTCAGCGATGAACTTCCGAACGCAGGACTAACTGCTACACGTATTGTCCGGATCGAAGATGTAACAGAAGCCATGATGTTTGGTATCCAGGGATTGGAAGATGGAAATAAGATCGGTGAGGTTCTGAAACGAAATATGAAAAAACTGATCGAAGATGCAACGAGAGGAACACATTATCAGGCAGATGTTCAGGCATTCGATTATGGGAACAGTTTTTACCTCATGGTGAAAGAGGTGTTTACGGATGTGCGTTTGGTTGGTGCTCCTCCAAGTTCTATCGGGAAATTCGGTGGAGATACGGACAACTGGGTGTGGCCAAGACATACAGGTGATTTTTCGGTTTTCCGGATCTATGTTGGAAAAGACAATAAACCGGCAGCTTACAATACGGAGAATATTCCATACACACCGATTAAACATTTGAAAATTGCATTCAACGACCGTAAAAAAGGTGATTTCACGATGGTATACGGTTTTCCTGGTCAAACGGAGCAACACCTGACTTCCGGGAACCTGAAATATTACATTGAGAAACAACGGCCAATGGAAATCGATATGCGTACGAAAAGTTTGGCAGTGATCAATGAAGCAATGGCTAAATCCGATTTAACACGTATTCAATACATGGCAAAGCAGGCGCGTATTGCAAATGCATGGAAAAAATACATCGGTCAGATCGACGGATTGAAGCAATTGGATGCAGTTTCCTTAAAAAAGAAATTTGAAGCGGAATACAATGCGAAAGCAAATTCAAAAGATGAGTGGAACCGCTATGCTTCGTTAATTGAACGGATGAACAAACTGGTTGACGAGAAAGCAGTATATGAATACAATTACACCTTGTTCGTAGAGTATTTACTGGTGGGGCCCGAGTTTTTCCGTTTGGCGAGAAACATGGAAGATTTGGAGCGTAATTATGGTAAGTACCGTGCAAACAATGAACTGGAAGCCAAAATTCAGAACCTGATCAAAGGTGCGGACGGATTCTTTAAAAACTACGATGTAAATGTAGATAAGGGAATCTTTGATGTACAAACACCCGCATTTAAGAATTACCTGGACAAACGCTTTGTGATACCTTCATTGAATACTCCGAAACTGACAGAAAGTGTTTTTTCGAAATCGATTTTTGTCAATAAGGAAAAGTATGTGACATTCCTGAGTAAATTGACGGAGAAATCTTTTGCTAAACTGGCGAAAGATCCGGGATACAAATTGTTTGTAGAATGCTTTTCATTGATGCGCAATGAAATTGCAGCCGGAGCCAATGACTACAATACTGAAATGGATGCCTTGTTGAAAGATTTTGTGGAAGGAAAATTAACCATGTTCCCGGATGGAAAAAACTGGCCGGATGCGAATTCAACATTGCGTGTGACCTACGGACAATTGGAAGGTTCAGCTCCGGTAGACGGAATGGCTTATACCGAACATACAACATTGAAAGGAATGGTGGATAAGTACAACACAGGGAATCCGGATTTTGACCTGGACCCGCGCATGATCGAATTATATCATTCAAAGAATTATGGGAATTATTCCCAGAACGGAGAGCTTTGGGTATGTTTCACCGGTTCAAATCACACAACCGGTGGGAATTCGGGATCACCTGTTTTGGATGCAAACGGAAACTTAATGGGATTGAATTTCGACAGAAGCTGGGAAAGTACCATGAGTGATTTCTATTTCGATCCGAACCGATGCAGAAACATTGTGGTAGATATCCGCTACGTGATGTGGGTAATGGATATTTACTGCGGCGCGAAACATTTGGTGAATGAGATGACTTTGGTAAAATAGATTTCAAGATGTTAAGACATCAGGATATTAGGACTTTGAAATATCATAATAAAAAAGCCTTTGGATTTCCAAAGGCTTTTTTATTTAGCGAATCTAAGTCTTAAACTCTTAAAATCCTGAAGTCTTGATGTCTACTTTTCAGGCATAATATCCATCTTCTCTGCGAAGTGGTAACAATAATCTCTCAGGTCCTCGGTAATCAAAGTTTCCCCGGTTGCTTTCTCAAAAGTATCTGCCATTGTGAGCAAAGTCTGGTGAAAGAATTGCTTCATTTCTTCAATCGACATGTCTTTTGTCCACAGGTCAATTTTCATCGTGTTATTGTCTTCCGGGTTCCACAATGAGAGCATCATGGCCTTTGCCGGGGCATTGGTGATTCCTCCATCGTCAGCACTCCAGTGCATTTCCAAAGGCAGGTTGTTTTCGTTAAGTCCAATTTGTACGGTTATTGAAGATCGTTTGCTTACTATTTCTTCCATGTTTTTTGTTGTTATGAAGTGCAAAATTAACGATTAGATACGAGTATCTTTCTACTATTTACTATTGCCTGTTCACTATTGCCTATTTACCGATCACTAATCCTCTATTTCGTATTCTGACAGTATCTCATTGTATGGTTTGTCCATCAATTCCTGCAAAGTTACATCATATTGTTCCATATAGCTGGAAATTATCCGGTAGCCTAAGAATTGGCCCAAGCGGTCCGGTCCTTTTTGCGGCAATCCGGAAGTGAACGGAGCTTCCTGTAAAAAAGCTGCCTGGTCTGCTTCACTTTTCACAAATAACAGGTTGTGTTTAACAAGGTATTCCCAAAAAGCACGTTCATTCTTTAGCGCCCATTCGTAATCTGCGGCGTTGTATCTCAGCAAAAGACGCTCTTCCTGTTCAGGTAAAGCGGCTTTCGTGATGTACAGGATTTTCCCCCATTGAACAATTGCCTCGATATTATTCATATCCTTTCCCGGCTCACAAATATGTGTTAACACCCAGGCGCAAACAGCATCGCGCTCAAGGTATTCGGGTTCCATAGCTTCTTTGATCCATTCGTAAAAAACATCACCGGGAAGTTCTTGTATTACATCGGTTTTGGCACCCAGGTAACGTTCCAGTCCAACACCGATCTCGTTTTCCGTACAGTACATACTGGAAGAAAAAAACGAATTCATGAAGAGGATCGTTTTTGGCAGTTTTGCATTTGGCAGATGTACCCCGAGACGTTTGAAACCATCTTCAATTGTCTTCTTTGAATGCGCTGTATTCGGGAACTTTTCATCGATCCTTTTGGATAAGCGCTTATAGTAAGGGTTATGGGTGAAATCGGCCCATTTTTCCTGGAAAACAGTGTCTTTTGGAAGACCGGTCTTGTAACAGTAATAAAATTGATAATCGATGATCTCCGGGTATTTTTGAGACAAATCAAAAAGTTCGGAGCCTAATTCAGTCTCCGGAGTATGTTTAATGATACTGTCCAAATGCACGCTTTCCAGGTGGTATTTACTGGTTGAAATATCTACATCCAGTGGATCCGAACAGGATTGGATAATTAGCAATACCGCTGCAAATAAAGAAAGAAGCCCGATTTTTCGTGTAAATTTCATATTGCTCAAAAATAATCATTCTAGTCTCATCTAAAGAAACTATATTTGGTTCACTTTTAGATAACTTATGAAAAGATTAATAGTAACATGTTTGGCAGTGACTTTTTCTGCTGCCGTTTTTGGACAAGCAGAGGGATCGGATAAAAAAGTGAACATGGGTCTTGCTTATCAGTTAGGCTTAAATTTCATGAAACCGGGAACCACTGTGATCGAGAAAGACGGTGTCGGTGTTCAAAATGCATTCGGATTGAACATCAATTTCAATTTC
>CBFGPJ010000370.1:0-4027 GCA_965650615.1 uncultured Fluviicola sp.
GTTACATTTCTAATCTTCATCTGCCGCGGCAGATAATTTCTTTTAATTTTTCTTCCTGTCAATTAATGTGTTGTTGCTGTTGTTAATTCTTCAGTCAATTCTATTTTTCATTTACAACACGTTTTTTCATGTCAACAAATTATTCAGTTCGCGAAAGCGGGCAGGTTTTACAACCATTACAACAGGTATATTCTTTCGGCTCCGAGTTCTTCCTGGAATCGGGAAAAAAATTGTCCGGTCTTTCCCTGGCTTACCAAACCTGGGGAACATTAAACGAAGATCAATCAAACGTGATCTGGGTTTGTCATGCACTTACCGGAAATCACCGGGTACAGGAATGGTGGGGTGATCTGTTCGGAGAAGGAAAATGTTTCGATCCTGAGAATTATTTCATCGTTGCTGTCAATGTTCCCGGAAGTGCTTACGGATCAACCGGTCCTTTGAGTGAAGAACTTTCGCCGGAAGAAAAATTCGATTCGTTTCCTGTTCTGACCATTCGGGATATGGCAAGAGGATTGGAATTGGTTCGAAAAGAATTAAAGATAGAGCGCATCCATGTTTTGATCGGGGCTTCTTTAGGCGGTCAGCAATTACTGGAATGGTCTTTATTGATCCCGGATAAAATTGATCACATCATTCCGATAGCTACCAACCTGAAACATTCACCGTTCGGAATTGCTTTTAATGAGGCTCAGCGTATGGCAATTCAGGCTGATCCTACATTCTATGCGAAACTGGAAAATGGGGGTGAAGCAGGGTTGAAAGCGGCACGTGCAATTGGAATGCTGAGTTACCGGACCTATGAAGGTTACAGGATTACTCAAAGCGAAAAAGACAATTCGGGCTTCGATGAGTTTAAAGCGAGTTCGTATCAAAATTACCAGGGAGAAAAATTGGCAAAACGGTTCAATGCTTTCAGTTATTGGATTTTATCAAAAGCAATGGATTCACACAATGTATTCAGGGATCGGGGCGAAGACGTATTGGAGCGATGTCGCATGCCTGCTTTGGTGATCGGGATCGATTCGGACCTGTTATTCCCGATTACAGAGCAGGAAGAAATCGCAAAAAGCTTACCGCAGGCCAAACTCGTTCGTTTGCAATCCGATTTCGGTCACGACGGGTTCCTGGTAGAAACGGAAACCTTAACAAACCACATTAAACAATTTTTAAAGATTAACTAAGATGAAAAAACAACTCACAATAGGATTATTTGGTTTCGGATGTGTCGGAACAGGATTATACGAAGTATTGAACAAAACAACTTTGCTTCAGGCTTCAATCAAGCACATTGTTATTAAGGATTTAAGTAAGAAACGGATCATTGATGCAAGCTATTTCAGTACGGACGCAGACCGGATCCTGAACGACGAAGAAATCAATGTCGTAGTGGAATTGATCAATGATTACGAAGCGGCTTATGCCATTGTAACAAGAGCATTGAAATCAGGAAAACACGTAGTTTCGGCCAATAAAAAACTAATTGCTTATTACCTGGACGAATTGGTTTCCCTGGCGAAAGAAAATAACGTATCGTTTTTATACGAAGCTTCAGTCGGTGGATCCATTCCGATTATCCGAAACCTGGAAGAATATTACAACAACGATTCACTCTCCAATATCAATGGAATTGTCAATGGGACAACAAACTATATTCTGACAAAAACCGGTGAAGGTGAATCCTTTGATGAAGCCCTTAAAAATGCACAGGATCTTGGTTTCGCAGAATTGGACCCGACTTCGGATGTAGATGGTTTTGATGCAAAATACAAACTGGTTTTGCTTTTGAAGCACGCTTTTGGCTTTACAGCGAAACAGGATGCGGTTTGGAATTACGGAATCCGTCAATTGAAAGATTGGGACGCAACTTATGCGCGTGAAAAAGGATTGAAGATCAAATTACTGGCTTTCGGAACACGGATCAATAACCAGGTCATCGGTTTTGTTGCCCCGCATTTAATTCCGAACAATCACTTTGCATTCAATGTAGAGAATGAATTCAATGCAGTGGTAGTGGAAGCTTTGTTTTCCGATAAACAATTATTCCTTGGAAAAGGTGCCGGAAGTCACCCGACAGCGAGTGCCGTACTTTCGGACATTTCAGCGTTGCAATTTGATTATGCTTATGAGTACAAGAAATCGAAAACGGAAGAAGTACTGACTTTCGAAAACGACTATTCACTGAAAGTGTATGTGAGTGCAACTTCACAGGAAAAATTGGATCAGCTTGCTTTTACAGAAACGCTGGAGACGTATTCTGGACCTTCTCACAGTTATAAAATCGGCTTGATCAACTACAATGAAATCCAAAAATTGGATTGGAACGACGCCTCCGAGTATTTCCTGGCGGTTATCCCGGATAGTGTTGAATTGAACAATAAATCCGTAGCTTCAGTTTCGGAATCAACAGCATTAATCGAAGAAGTATCATGAAATTGGATTTAAAATTAGTGGAATCTCCTTTTGTCCTGGAGGTGAAGAATGAAGCAGGAATTTCGATAAAAATGGATGCAACGGAAAAAATCGGGGGAAAGAACCGGGGAATGCGGCCAATGGAAGTATTGGCGAGCTCGTTAGCCGGTTGCATGTCGATAGATGTACTGTTGATCCTGCAAAAGCAGCGTCAGATCGTTTCCTTTTATGAAGTAACGATTGATGCGAACCGAAAAGATGCAGTTCCTGCGGCTTTTGAAACAATTCATTTGGTGTTCACCTTTAACAGGGAAGTAGACCTGGAAAAAGCACTTGCAGCAGTGAAATTGAGCCATGAGAAATATTGCTCGGTTTCCGCCTCATTAAACCCGCAAATAAACATTCAAACAGAAGTAAGACATCAATCATGAGTAATTACAGAAACGAAACGTTAGCTATCCGTATTCAAAACGAACGTTCGCAGGAAGCAGAACACAGTGTGCCTTTGTACCTGACATCCAGTTATGTGTTTGATGATGCTGAGCAAATGCGTGCAGCTTTTTCGGATGAGATCGAAGCAAATATTTACTCCCGATATTCCAATCCGAATGTAGATGAGTTATTAGAAAAAACAGCTCGTTTAGAGGCCGGAGAGGCGGCTTGGGCAACTGCAACCGGGATGGCGGCAGTTTTCACGACGTTCGCAGCCCTGCTTCAGAATGGAGATCACATTGTTTCTTCCAAATCCGTTTTTGGTTCAACACATCAGTTGTTTGTAAATATCCTTCCGAAATGGGGAATTACGACTACTTATGTGGATTCAATCGATTATGATGGTTATGAACAGGCAATCAAGCCCGAAACGAAAATCGTATACATTGAAACTCCTTCCAATCCCGGATTAGACATTATTGACATCAAAAGATTGGCAACAATTTGTAAAGCGAAAAACGTCCTGTTGGTGGTCGATAATTGTTTTGCAACTCCGGTTCTGCAGCAGCCTTTGAAATTGGGTGCAGACATTGTTATCCATTCGGCTACAAAGTACATGGACGGACAAGGAAGAGTATTGGGCGGATTGATCGTTTCGACAAAAGAAATCATTGCTCAAATTCAGGGATTTGCCCGCCACAGTGGACCCGCGTTATCACCGTTCAATGCCTGGATCCTTTCCAAATCATTGGAAACACTGCATTTGAGAATGGAAAAACACTGCTCACAGGCACACGAAATCGCGAAGCGTTTGGAAGCAAACGGGCAGGTAGCGTGGGTAAAATATCCTTTCCTTGATTCCCATCCGCAACAAGCCATTGCGAAAGATCAAATGAAATACGGAGGTGGAATTGTGACCTTTCAGATCAAAGGAGGTTTGGAGGCAGGTCGTAAATTCCTGGACAAATTGAACTTGTTTTCCTTAACACCGAATTTGGGCGACAGCAGAAGTATTGCAACACACCCCGCTTCTACAACACATAGTAAATTGAAACCCGAAGAACGCGAAGCAGTCGGGATTTCAGATGGATTGGTACGTTTGAGCATTGGTCTGGAACACCTGGAAGATATTTGGGAAGATATTGAGCAAGCACTGTTATAATTCCGAATTCCCAATTCCGAA
>CBFGPJ010000371.1:0-4027 GCA_965650615.1 uncultured Fluviicola sp.
AAATCCACGCAAAAACGGAACAATTGCTCCTTATTCAGTTGAAAGTGGTTATTCAAATGATCAAAGAAAATCCCACCTACTCCACGGGTTTCTGAACGGTGTGGCAAGTAGAAATATTCGTCTGCCCATTCTTTGAATTTCGGATAGAATGATTCATCGTACTTATTACAAACCGCTCTCAATTTGTGATGAAAAGAAACTGCCTGTTCGTGGATCACATAATGAGGTGTTAGGTCAATTCCTCCGCCAAACCAATGGATCCCGTTATCCAATTCAAAATAACGCACATTCATGTGAATGATCGGAACATGCGGATTATTGGGATGCAAAACAATGGAAACACCGGTTGCGTAGAAGTGGTTTCCATCCAGCTTCAATTGTGCTTTCATTTCTTCCGTTACAGGGCCGTGAACTTCCGAGAAAGCCACTCCTCCCTTTTCAATCACCGATCCGTTCCGGATAGTACGTGTTTTACCACCACCGCCTTCTGTGCGGTCCCAGGCATCTTCTGAAAACTTTGCAGTTCCGTCAACGCGTTCCAGTTCATTGCAAATAAACAGTTGCAATGCACGAAATTCCTGTCCAATTGTCTCCTTATTCATAGAAAACTCCAACTCGAATTAATTCGTAATCCTCGTGTTTCAAAATAAAGCATGATTGATTTTCATATCCACCACCAGGTACAGCAGCTTTCAGGTCAAAGGCATTAATCACTTCACTGGATACATCTTCCTTCATCAACAAGGTCTTTGTAAAGTAATACACGACATCAAAGCCATGAGCTCCTGCTTTATTCATATCTGCTCTGTATTTCTTACGATACAAGCGAAGCAAGGTTTGTGTATCCGGTAAGGAATAATTCAAATCACTGGAAGAAGCCCAGGTGATCTTATATTTTGTCTTGTAATATCCTGAAACATCGTCAAAACCTCCCCATTCTTTTACACCAAATACTGTTACATCCGCATTCGGCGCTTTTCCTACAGCTTTGTGCAGGGAATTAATGAAGCTGATTACATTTCCTTTATCGCGTGAAGGGAAAACAACCACTGATTCACCGTTTTTGCGGATAAAGGTCGTGAAATCGGAAGTTTTTGCTTCGATCAGCTTGATATTCCCATTCTTTTTAGAAAGTTCAATGAAGCGTTTTCTATAGGCATCAAACAATTCCTGGTCTTTTGAGTTGCCAGGATTAACCAAAATAATCTGAGCTGTCCGGAATTTGTCGATCGTATATTTTGCCAACACCTCCTGTTGGGTCATATCTGAAGTCACTGATGCATAGATATACGGATTGTTTTTCAATAAAGAACTGTTGCATGCAGAAGGACAAACCATGCGGATCTTTTGCTGCCCGCACCACCTTCCTACAACATCCGCACTTTGAGGCACCAATGGCCCGAAAATCAAATCCATTCCTTTCATTTCGGAGGTATTCAGGACTTTCATGATTCCTGCTGAATCCAACGGAATATCCACCACTTTGATTGTTGCATCAAACCCCAATTTCTCCAGGGAATCAGCTGCCAATTCCACTCCCATATAGAACTCGGTCGCCAAATTTCTCAGAGCTGAATTTCCCGATTTATCGTTCAATCCGAAACTTAACAATACTGCAATGTTGTATTTTGTCTTGGATTTAAAGATCAATTCCTCATCTACTTTCCGGATCTCTTCTTTTGGCTGAACCTCACGAATCTGGACCTGCTTCACGTTTTCTTTTTTCAACGGAATCTTTAACACATCTCCGGATTTAATATTCGTTGACTTCATGTTGTTGAACTTCTGAAGCTCATTAACAGGTACCATGAACCGTTTAGAAATCGTATATAAGGTTTCACTTGCTTTTACTTCATAAACCAAAACCGTATCCGTAAAGGTAACGGATGGAACCGAAACGGCAGGTTTGTCAACCGGTTTCGGCGGAGCTGTTTCCGTTGTTGGCGGAATAATTACTTTGAGGACCTGTCCTACTTTCAATCCTTTATCAATTCCGGGATTGTATTTCAACAGATCGTCTACGGAAGAATTGTATTTCTTCGCGATGGAAAAAGCTGTTTCACCTTTTTCAACCGTATGTTCCCTTACAATTGTCCCGCTTTGAACTTTCATATCTGCTCCTCCAAGCGGAATCAGGTAACGGTATCCTTCTTTGACACCTTTTTCAATTCCGGGATTCGCGGCAACAATATCATCTACCGGAACATTATATGTTGTATGAATTCCCCACAAAGTGTTTCCTGACTGAGCAATGTGAACAGCATATTTCTTCCCGTTGGAATATTCATAAACCCAGTCTTTTGCATCAACCTGGGCAAATACTCCCTTTGAAAAGACAAGGGCACAAAGAAAAATGAAGTACTTCATAGTTTAAAAATAATGGTTCTTTAATCCAGGAATTGTGCCAGTATTATTCCCACTCAATAGTTGCAGGTGGTTTGGAACTGATATCGTACGTAACACGGTTAATTCCCTTCACCTGGTTAATAATTTTATTAGAGATCAATGCAAGGAACTCATACGGTAAATGACACCAATCTGCCGTCATACCATCCGTAGAACTAACCGCTCTCAGAGCAACTGCATTTTCATAGGTTCTTTCGTCACCCATTACTCCAACGGATTGGATCGGTAAGAAAATAGCTCCGGCTTGCCACACATCGTTGTAAAGTCCGTGTTCTTTTAATCCATCGATAAAGATCGCATCCACTTCCTGTAGAATACGTACTTTCTCTGCTGTTACTTCTCCCAGGATACGAATTCCAAGTCCTGGTCCCGGGAAAGGATGCCTGTTCAAAATATTTTCCGGTAAATTCAATGATTTTCCGACACGTCTTACTTCGTCCTTGAATAACAATCTCAACGGTTCAACAACCTGTAATTTCATATAATCAGGTAAACCACCCACATTGTGGTGTGATTTGATTGTTTGCGAAGGACCGCCATTTACAGAAACCGATTCGATAACATCCGGGTAAATTGTCCCTTGTCCCAACCACTTGGCATCTGATACCAATTTCGATTCTGCGTCAAACACATCGATGAACACTTTCCCGATCGCTTTGCGTTTCAATTCCGGATCGGTTACTCCAGCAAGTGCTGAATAGAACTCTGCGGAAGCATCCACTCCTTTTACATTCAGTCCTAATCCTTTATAACTTTCCAAAACGGAATTAAACTCATTTTTACGAAGCAATCCGTTATCTACGAAAATACAATGGAGATTTGATCCGATTGCACGGTGCAGGATCATCGCTGCTACGGATGAGTCTACCCCACCAGATAAACCAAGAATTACCTTATCATTACCCAATTTTGCTTTTAACTCTGCAACAGTTGTATCTACAAATGAATCCGGTGTCCAATTCTGAGAGCATCCACAAATCTCAACGATAAAATTTCGTAACAGGACAGCGCCTTCCAGTGAGTGATACACTTCCGGGTGGAATTGAATTCCATAAGTTGTTTCTCCTTTAATTGCATATCCCGCAACCTTTACATCTTTTGTTGATGCAATGATCTGGTAAGAATCCGGAACCTGTTTAATGGTATCTCCATGACTCATCCAAACCTGAGAACCGATTGACATTCCTGTCACCAATTCATTGGAATTGTCTACAAAGGAAAGATTTGCACGGCCGTATTCTCTGATCGTTGAAGGAAGTACTTCTCCTCCGAAATGATGGGCCATGTATTGCGCTCCAAAACATACACCAAGCAAAGGATATTTCCCTCTGATTCCACTTAAATCCGGTTTTGGAGATTCCGGGTCTCTCGTTGAGAAAGGGCTTCCTGACAAAATCACACCTTTCACATGTGCATCCAGTTCCGGAATTTTATTCCATGGATGGATTTCACAATAAACATTCAATTCACGTACTCGGCGCGCAATCAACTGGGTGTATTGGGAGCCGAAATCAAGGATAAGGATCATTTCTTGCATGCGCAAAGATAAAGCATATTCACGACATGGAATACCGACATTTTGAAATTGTTTCCAACAAAGCAACTGACAATTAAGCTCCAT
>CBFGPJ010000372.1:0-4024 GCA_965650615.1 uncultured Fluviicola sp.
CCAATCGAGTGGGATTTTGAATTTCCCATTCTGCCACTCAGCAAAGGTTTTCAAAATTTCGTTTCCGGCCTCATCCATTAATTGGATAATTACAATTCCATTGTCTTTTCCATACACTAAAATCGTCCCACTTATAAATTTCTCATCTGAATGATCGTAATATTCGGTCATGCTGACCAAACCATCCAGCGGTTCCTGGTAAATTACCTGTGTTGTATCGATCGGTGTAACCTGTGCATCCACATGAATCGCCGAAAAAGTTGTCAGCGCCAATCCCAATGCAACCGCTTTCAAATCAAAAGAAAATGAACGATGAGGTATCGAAAGTGAATAACTCTTCTCCATTTGATCAGGCCGGAATCTTCCGCAAACCGATTCATGCTTCTTTCCTTCCAGGTAGCTTACAATGGAAAAATCCGACATGGAACTAAAATCAACCACCGTTTTACTGCACGCTTCACAAAATCTGCCTTTAGCTTCCGGTTTCATCTGGTTCCAGTCTTCGTGACATGGTTCCTCAATAGTATACTTGATTGTTTTTGCTTTCATAGCCATCCGTTTTATCTGTCAGAAACAACCTTACCCATTTTCATCGGGCGTTTTTTGTGCAAGGTAACCGTTAAATTACCTAATGACTGATGGTTACTGAAATAAATTGTTTCGGAATTATAATCGGGAGCACTCACACGGATAGAAGCCGGATTCTTCGTCCAATCCAAAGGAATCTTAAACGTTCCGTTCTTTGAAACTTTTACGGAAGATAATTCAACAGAACTTCCGTTCATCAAAGCAATTCTGATATCTTCCACGTGTGCCCCGTCCAGTTTGATTTTCCCACTTACAAACTTTTCATTGCTGTGATCATAAGATATGGCAACTGCACCCTGGATCATTACTATATCAGGTTCAACAATTGAATCATGCAGTGCAACCGGTACCTGCGTTTGAGCTTGTGATGGAATTGCAGAAAAAGTACTCAAAGCCAAGCCTAGCACAACTGCTTTCAGATCAAAAGAAAATACCGGCTGATGAGGCTTAGACCACAAATAAGTTTTCGATAACTGATCTTCAGCAAAGCGGCCACAAACTGATTGATGTTTATTGTTTTCGAGGTAATTCACGATTGAAAAATCAGACATCTTACTGAAATCTACAACCGTTTTACTGCATGAACTGCAAAAACGACCTTGCGTTTCCGGCTTCATCTGGTTCCAGTCTGCATGACATGGCTCCTCGATTTTATAGTTTATTTTCTTCGGTTTCATGGCTCACTTTATTTGGAGTACACGCCTTTTCAAAAAAGGTTCAAAGGTGTTCTTTATTTTTGTTCAATACTCACATTTCCCATCTCGATCTTTTGCAGGATCTGATCTTCTTCCGGGCCATCAGCAGCTTTCACATCTCCCTGGATCACTTCGCCGCGAATTAATTCGATTTGGTCGTGCAAGGTAATCTGCAGGTCACTCAATACCGGAATTTTCGAAAGTTCCTGTTCCCAGGTTTCATATCCGGCACCGGAAACTGAAATAAAGACGGGATTTAATTTCCAATTCAAGTCCATGGAGAATTGTCCATTTGCGTCCGGATGAATCGATTTCAAGACTTCTCCCTTTGAATTTTTCAATTGAACATCGACCAGCTTAAAATCGTTTTTGGAAAGATGAACGACTCCGCTAATCATCTTGTCATTTCTGTGATCATAATGATCCAATGCTACTTTTCCCATAAAAAAAGATGTAGGGTCCATAAGCAAAGTCGTATCCGGTTTAACCGGCTCACGTGGCTCGGTTTGCCCAAAACTATGAATCGCACAAAAAGTAGTCAGGGCCAAACCCAAAACAACTGCACGTAAGTCAAAAGTTGGAGCAAAAACCGGTTGATTCAAGCTGTAAACACGATTCAATTGTGGCTTCGTAAACCGTCCGCACACTTTTTCGTGCTTGTGATTTTCCAGGTAATTGACAATAGAAAAATCCGACATAACCGTAAAATCAACAACCGATTTCTGACAGGAACCACAAAAACGTCCGCTTGATTCGGGAGTCATATCATTCCAGCTTTCATCACATGGATTCTGGATCGTATATTGAATGGATTTTGCCTTCATAGTATGGTTTTTTGACAGTACAGTATATAACTCCAAAAGTTCAGATCTATTTTGTTTATTTATTAACTTACTTGATTATCAATTCATTTTTTGTTTAAATTAGTTCAAAACAAGTAGTTAATGATTCGAATAAAACGATTTCAGAGAACACTGATTATTTTGCTGGCAGCCATTAATTCGCTTTTCTATTCCAGTTCGCGTTCTTACTCCCTGCCCGACATTCTTTCCAATACTATAATCTTTACAGGAGTTGTCACCCTCTTTGTATTCAGCTATGTATACATACAAAACAGTTCTCGCAGAAAAAAAGCAAAGATTAAATCCTAGTTAATGCCCGATTTACTGCTTTTTTATAGTCCCCAAATTGACTTTTTTAGGTATTTTTGAGCAACTTGAAAAAAAGCTAATGGGCAAACTATCAATTTTCCTGGCGCTGATTGCGGGCGCTCTTATACAATTTCAGGCTAAAGCGCAAGAATTTACTCCTGAAAAAATGTGGTCTCTCAATCGAATTTCAGGAACAATCGGTTCATCCAATGAAGAATGGATGGTCTACCAAAGTACTAAAACCGATTATACGATCAATAAGGGAAAAACAACTACTTTCCTTGTTGAATTAAAAACAGGAAAAACAAGTATCCTGGATATTGACGGAGCCTGGAATTTAATCTGGAATACGGAAAATCAATTGGTATTTCTTCAGGCTTCCGGTTCAGAGATTGAATTAAAGTGTTTAAATCCTTCCAACAAATCAGTTAAGGTCCTTCACAATTTCGGAACAACTCAAGTCGATGGGCTTACTTTAAGTCCTGACGGGAAACGATTTGCTACGCTTGAACCATTGAAAATAAAGCAAACGGTCAAAGACAAATATCCCGACCTTCCTCAAACTTCCGGAAGAGCGGAAACCGATCTGATGTACCGTCACTGGAACCAATGGTCATCACCTGAAGTTCCTCATTTATACTGGTACGAAGCCTCTTCTGAAGGTAAATTCACGAAGAAAGCAGATGTAATGGAAAGTGAAAACTTCCCTTCTGTTACCGGTCCATTCGGTGGAATAGAAAGTGTTTGTTTCAGTAAAGACGGGCAAACCATTTTTTACGCTACAAAGAAAATGGCGGGTAAAACATTTGCTCAGTCTACCAACTCGGAAATTTACGCGTACCGCACTTCGGATAAAATCACGACCATTTTGTCTTCCGCTCACAAAGGATATGATACGAATCCGGCAATTAATTTTACGGGAAAAACCCTTGCCTGGTTAAGCATGGAAAAGGATGGGTTTGAAGCGGACAAGAACCGAATTCGCATCATGGACCTCGAAAGCAGACAGGAAAAAGACCTGACGGCAAGCATCGATGTAAGCGTGAATGAATTTGCGTGGCATCCGTCCAAAGAAATTATTTATTTCACTGCAACTGTGAAAGCAACGAAGCAATTGTACTCCATCGATGTGAAAACCGGTAAAATTCAGCAATTGACAGGTGATCGTTGTGATTACGTCAGTTTCAGCGTGATGAAAGACCGGATCTTACTCGAAAGACAGGACATGATCCACCCAACAGACGTCTGGATCTTCACACCAAAAACCGGTTTACTCGAGCAATTCACTCAGGCAAACAAGGAAGAATTGAAAGGAATTGCGGAACCAACTGTCCAGGAAAAATGGATCACGACAACAGATGGTAAAAAAATGCTTACATGGGTCATTTATCCCCCGAATTATGATCCTGCAAAAAAATATCCGGCTTTGCTTTATTGCCAGGGCGGACCGCAAAGCCCGGTTTCGCAGTACTTCTCTTATCGCTGGAACTTTCGCTTAATGGCTTCCCAGGGTTACATCATTATTGCTCCGAACAGAAGAGGTTTACCCGGATTCGGTCAAGAATGGAACGATGCAATTTCAAAAGATTG
>CBFGPJ010000373.1:0-4003 GCA_965650615.1 uncultured Fluviicola sp.
ATTCGATATCACCCACAGTTCCACCGATCTCTGTAATAACGATATCAAACTTCCCGGTTTTTCCAAGGATCTGAATACGTTCTTTGATTTCGTCTGTGATGTGCGGAATAATTTGAACGGTTTTACCAAGGTATTCTCCTTTACGCTCTTTTTCAATCACGCTTTGGTAAATCCGTCCGGTAGTTACATTATTTGCCTGTGAAGTAGGTACATTCAGGAAGCGCTCGTAATGTCCCAAATCCAAATCCGTTTCGGCACCATCGTCTGTAACGAAACACTCACCGTGTTCATAAGGGTTCAATGTTCCCGGATCGATGTTGATGTATGGATCTAATTTTTGAATTGTCGTAGAGTAACCGCGTGCCTGAAGCAATTTCGCCAAAGAAGCTGAGATAATTCCTTTACCCAAGGATGATGTTACCCCCCCGGTTACAAATACGTATTTTGTTGAATTGGACATATATAAAAATTGTAACTACGGGGCGCAAAATTACATCAAATAAATGAATATACTAGCATGTTTGAGTCGGTTTTTCAGAAATAAAGGCGAATGGTGGAAATATTCATTTTTATCATTCTGAATTATCGGTGAAATGTAACTAATTCGAAATGAAGGTTAACGAGACATAACATATCAACCTTATTCCGGTTGCGAACAGTTCTCCAAACGTTTCAAAACATGATATCATGATATTATGTTATCGTTATTTCACGAATACGCGCAGTGTTTCACGAATTTGAAACCAACTGAAGAAATAAGCATCTGTAATCAGGGATTTGCATTTAATAAGGCAATCCATCATTTAAGGATGTTTGAAAATAAAACCGCGGCTTTCTAGCTTCTTTTCTGGTAAAAACATTATTCCCCAGTTTGTCCAGGCGCGGGTAATGAGGTGTTCTGCGGACCATTTTCTTTGGAAAAAGAACCAGGTCGTGGCTCATCTTATTCTGGAAAATATGCCTGATCTGCTCACTGTCCCAGCCGAGCCGTGCACCGGCAGTTTGAACTCCCACAAAACGATGTTTCATTTCTCCGTAAAGAATTCCGTGATTCAATTTACCAAAAGGCCTGGCGGTCAAATCCCTGAAGCCATTCGGAGCACCGGGAAGTGCCGTTTTATTCCAAATCGTTTCAGCCGTTTCCCCGGTCCAGATTGTCAAACCAACACTTGCTTTATACAAGCTATCGCGGTAGGAAACTACTAAACTTCCCGTACGAAACCGGTCTTTTGCCTGACCACCGAAAACGTCATTTTCCATTAGGATATCCACACGCTGAATCCCAATATTCCAGGCACCGGAACGTTGGGAAGTCCCCAGGCGATCAAGATACCAATAATGAGCATAACCGATGGAATATTCTGATTTTGATTGATGTAAAGAGCCGTCCCAATCCATGTTTACAGGATTTTTTCCTTTTCCCAACATCAGCACTCCTCCGGTGCTGAATCTAAGCTCTCCGAAATTGGAACGATTTCCCAGGTTTGTCAGGAAATAGCGTGCAGTTACTCCTGCATTTAATTGCACGAAGTCATTACCCACATATGAATCCAGCTTCACTCCGAGTGAATTTTGATGTGAACCGAAAGCTACCAGAAGTGTTGCTTTTATTCCCGCATCGGGTTTCCACCGATTTTGGCCTGAAGCCACTACCGAAGACCAAACGAAGAACAGAAACAAGAAGCGATTCATGAGAAACGAATTTACAATTTTCAGACCGAAATCGCTCGTCTTCACGAAATACATCCAATTAACCGTTTAAACTACCGTTTATTCCAAACTCTTGTATTTCGCTTGAGAATTCATTTAACTTTGGTTTATGTTTAAAGCGAGAAGGACTTATTGGATGGCACAAATAGGAGGGTGGGCACTTCTTTCTCTTCTCATTTTTTCGGCTTCTACCTTCTCAAATCAGAGCATCGATCTGAAAACCATCGTTATTTCCACGAGTTGTTTCTTCGTCCTGGGGATTATGCTGACCCATCTCATGCGCTATTTTTTCATTGCGATGGGTTGGTTGAATATGCGTTTATCGAATTTGATCCCACGCGTTTTAATCACTTCGATCGTTGTTGCTGCAATTATGTCGCTTTTAAACATGCTGGTTTCTCACTTTGTATCAAAAGTTCCTTTCAAATTCTCGATTGTGGAGTTCTCATTGGATGTTTCTGCAACCCTGATCTTTTTTGTATTGTGGAACAGTGTTTACTTTACGTTTCACTTTTTTCAGCGATCACGGGAACAGGAAGTCAGCAACCTGCAATTGACTGCCAGCCACAATGAAATCGAATTGAAAAACCTGCGTTCACAGCTCAATCCACACTTTTTGTTTAACTCACTGAATTCCATTCGGGCATTGATCGATATTGAACCTTACCGCGCGCAGGAGAATATTACAAAGCTTTCCAATTTATTGAGAAAGTCATTGATTATCGGAAGTGAACAATTGGTTCCTTTGGAAGAAGAATTGTCGATTGTACAGGATTATTTAGACCTGGAAAAAGTGCGATTCGAGGAACGTTTAGAGATCAGACAAGAGTTAGACCCGAAAGTAATGCACTTCCTGATTCCCCCGTTTATTCTGCAAACCCTGGTAGAAAATTCCCTGAAACACGGAGTCTCACAATTAATCGAAGGCGGAACCGTTTGGATCCGGACAAAAAAACGCGGTGAATCTATTATCCTGGAAGTGGAGAACAACGGAAACCTGCGCTCAACACGCAAGGACTCTACCGGGATCGGGATCGCTAATACACTCCGCAGGCTTGAACTGCAATATAAAGGAAAAGCACATTTTCAATTAAAACAGAACACCCCAAATACCGTTATTGCAATCATAGAAATTAAAGAATCATGAGAACTATTATCATTGATGATGAACGACTTGCACGTGAAGAGTTAAAGAAACTCTTGAAGGATTATCACGAAATTGAGATTATTGACGAGGCAAAAAATCCGGAGGAAGGAATTGAGAAGATCAAATCTTTGAAGCCAGACCTGATTTTCCTGGATATCCAAATGCCCGGAATGACCGGCTTCGACATGTTGAAAAAACTGGACGAAATTCCGCAAGTTGTTTTCGTGACTGCATTTGATGATTTTGCACTCAAAGCGTTTGAGGTCAATGCATTGGATTATGTACTGAAACCGGTAGATCCTGCCCGTTTAGATGAAACTGTAAAGAAATTATTGAACAATTCCGAAGCAGACTTTCAATCGACAGCAAAAGCACCAAAAATTGACCGTTCTTCGCGACCATTAACCATTTCTGATTCGATCTTCATTAAAGACGGAGAGAAATGTTTCTACGTTTCCCTGGAAAAGGTGCGTATGTTCGAAAGTGACGGGAACTACGTCAAAGTATATTTCGAAAAGAGCCGGCCGTTGATCTTAAGATCTCTAAACAGCCTGGAAGAGCGATTGGAGCCACAACACTTTTTCCGTGCGAATCGAAAATACATTATTAACCTGAACTGGATCCAAAAGGTAGAAAACTGGTTTAACGGTGGTTTACAGGTAGAATTGAAGCCTTTGATAATTAAAACCACTACCGGAGAAGAAATCCGTGAAGGAGAGAAGATTGAAATTTCGAGACGCCAGGCAATAAAATTTAAAGAACTGTTTTCGATTTAATCTTGTTGTCACTTCGAGTGTTCTGCTCTTATTCTCGATACTTCCCGATAAAATCGGGAAACTCGAATTGACAGAGCAGAATATATCGAGAAGGACAACTGAACGAGTTCCCATGTCTGTCTCGATAAAATCCTGACGATTCACTTCGTTTCTGTCAGGATTACTCGACATGACATGGAAAGAATCAACTCTCAATTAACGTGATCCCATTTTCGTGAAGGCTTATCAAACGTTGTTTGTAGAGATTTCCTACAACTTGTTTGAACACTTTTTTCGACCAGCCGGTTCGGTATTGTATTTCTTCCGGGCTTGATTTATCTGTCAAATCCAGGAATCCTTCGTTATCATGAAGCATGGCAAGCAACTTCCT
>CBFGPJ010000374.1:0-4000 GCA_965650615.1 uncultured Fluviicola sp.
GTATTGAGTTGTTCCCATTTTTGGGATGATCAATGAAGATTGAGGAGAACTGGAGCATCCCGCAGCATATAACAGATTTCCATTTGGCATAATCTGGTGATTGCGGTTCCATACCGCTCCCGGAGGAGGAAACCCACTATCTCCTTTTCCGCCATTGGTATAGAAAAGGAGTTGTCCGTTGTCGTCCGAATAGGAAACACAACCTTCTTCACTAATCATACTTGAACCGGATGTTTCAACCGGAATTCCGGAATTGAATGTCATGGAAGCAAGCCAGCCAAAGTGCCAGTTGTTCCAAGCCTTGGCTTGCTGAGCATACGAAGTTCCAATGAATGGAACTGTAATCATTAAAACAATGTAAATTGGTCTCATAAGGTGTGAAATTGTAATTTGTATTGGATAGAACGCAGGTTTTTTGGATTCGGTTGGTGATGCGCTTAAAGTACAGTTAGTTTGGTTAGTAATTTTATTAAATTGCTCAGAGTGCTAATTCGCTGAAAATAGGTGTGTTACCTGATTGGTGTAAACCATTTAGTTAATTGGTTCACAAGTAATCCACGGGTTTTGTCCCACGGATAATTAACTTGCGTTTCATCGCAAGTATCCTTGCCACAGCAAATTATTAACCATGTAAATACTGATCTGAAGTACCTTAATTTCAACTTGTAAACCATTTAGTTAATTGGTTCAAAGTAATCCACGGGTTTTGTCCCACGGATAATTAACTTGCATTTCATCGTAACCTGTCACAGCAAATTATTAACCATGCAAATACTAATCTGAAGTACCTTAATTTCAACTTGTAAACCATTTAGTTAATTGGTTCACAAGTAATCCACGGGTTTTGTCCATGGCTAACTAACTTGCCAACCGCTCCTCATTTCAACAATCCCCGCTTCCTCAATGCATCCTGTCTTTCCTTGATATTATCTGGAATTTCCCCTGAAAGCAGCCATTCCAAATTCAAACCATGATGATTTGCTGTTTTATTCAATAGATCATTTTGTTCGATGAGTTCTCCCAAAACAGCCAAATCGAACCTGAAATCAACCAGGTAATCTTCGTGCATGGATTTGATAAGAACCAATAACTTAAATGCTCTGGCAACAACATAAACTGCAAATTTTTGGGATTTTCCCCGCGCAAAAAAAGAGATTTTTGGTTTGTTTAACTGCAGTATTTCATTAAGCATTAAGATATTCAGACTGATCTCGCCAAATTTGTCTTTGGTGATCTTAACCTGTTCTGTAATATCACCGCTCAAAGAACGCATTTTTATTAAAAGGTCCTGGATCGATGAACTGTGTTTACTCATTGTGGCCACTCGTTTTACCACCATTGCTTCCAGCTCGGAACGACGTTCTTCTACAGTTTGCGTGCTTACCAGTTCAAAATACAATTGGTTTGCAAGCGGAATGTTGCGTTTCAGTAGACGCAAAAGAAGTTTGTCTTTTTCCTTGATGGACAAATTAACGATCGCTTCTTTGAACTCTTTTTCAAATACCATAATTGACGGTGAAAATAATTCAAAATAAATCAAAAACCCTTACAGAAATTTGAGATTTCTACCTGTTTTTGGTTCAGTTTACGGTTCAATTTCTATCTTAGGACAGATTTTAAACCAAACACTATTCATTATGAGTACCATTTCTTTACCATGCCAACTCCTTTGTGCATCTGCGTCAGCTTATGCCATCAGTACCACAGATCCATGCGGACAATACAATCCCTTAGGACCTGATTCACCGTTCCAAAATCAATACGATGCTGTTGGTTTTGTAGTAGATCCCTATATTGTGACCGCCGATCAGATCGAAGCTGCGCTTGTTGGAAAAACTGCGAATGGAATTATTGTCGCTTTCCGTGGAACCCTTCCTCCGGCTTTGAATTGGGATTCTTTTTTCGATTGGCTGCAGGATTTCATGGCGCCAACTACCAGTAATATTGACCTTCCGGGAGAAGTGCATGAAGGGTTTCTTTTTGCTCTGAATTTATTGAGAGGCGGAATTGTTGATGCTATTCAGGCGCTTGATCCGGATAGTTCACTGCCAATTTACATAACGGGGCACAGCAAAGGCGGTGGAATTGCCCCGATTGCAACCATGTATTTTAGGAATGTGTACCGATTGAATATTACACAAACAATAACTTTTGCAGGTCCGAATTGCGGAAATGCAGATTTCGCAAATGTTTACAATCGCACGTTTCCGAATCATGTTCGCTACGAGAATTACCTGGATATCGTGCCGCTTTTACCTCCCGACAGTGAATTCATTACTGTTTTGGAAGCGATTCCGGATTTACCGGCATCCTTTGTAAACGCGTTGAACGATATGAAAGCATACGATTATCAGCCTGTAGGAAATCTCATGTACATCGACTCAAGTGCTGTTGCAAAACCGTATACACATTTTGAAGCAGAGTTGTTATTACCTGTTCGAATGGCAGAGATCAGTGAGAAGATCATAACCTTTGATTTATCAGCTATCGGAGATGCGCACCATGCAAGTTGCGGATACCGTTACATGCAGGGAACGTGCTCCGGGACAAGCATTTGTCCGGTTTAGGGAATTTACAATGATTAATAAAAGGTGGTTTGAGAAGTCAGATCGCCTTTTTTTGGAGCTTAAAAATCCAAAATGTCGGAATCTTGTCTGGGGTCTTTCGGAGCTTCTGTAATTGCTTTTGTGAACGACTGTGCGATCAAAACAACCTGGGAAATCAGCATCAGGTAAAAACCGGATAGCATTTCGTCGGGAAGTTGCCCGCTCTGCCCTTCTGATGTGCTGTGAATAAGCATAGACAATGAAGCTAGAAATGCAGCTGCAGTTAAAATGGCTGTTGGAAGTGATTTTGGGAAGAATAAGCGAGAGAGTACCAGGACGATCGCAATTGCCAGGTTGGTTAGCGCAAAGAAAGAGCCGAAACCATTGAAAACCCATATTCGAAGACCAAAAACAGGGGAATCGTAAACTTCAATGACAGCGAATTCATGTGCAAGAATACCTTCGTTTCCCGGCCCTTCGAAAAATGGCAGGAACATCGAAATAAGGATCATTCCAAAGCAGATGAATGTAAGTAAATTCCTGTTGCTTTTCATTGAGAAGACTGTCTGTTCCCGTTTTCAGTTTAGTTGATCTAATGTAAGATTTTAAATGAATAAAAGCACTTAACAGAGCAGCCTGGTTTGCTCAATTCAATCAAATAATCCTTCATTCCAATTGTAAAATGGCTTCATTTTCAGAACTTTTTGCTTAATTTGCGCAAAACTTTACTAAAACATGAAAAAACTTTTTATCCTGTCCATCTGTATGGTATCTGCTTTTGCGTGTACAAAAGAAAAGTATACAAGCACTCATTCTTTCTGGTATAATACTGAAACCGCTGATGAATTAATGGCATACGGAGTTAATGAATTGACTTTGTATGTAGACGGAGTAGCAATTGCAACGATTGATGCTTACGATCATTATACGGCAGATCCGGGTTGCGGTGTCGGTAATTTCATTTACACGGATAAGATGTTCAAAAGAGAGAACAAAACCCATGGTTACCGAATTGTAGATGAGGGAGATAGTCTGATATTTGAAGGTAGTTTTCAAATGCAGCAAAAAAAGTCTTGTGAATCTACTATGCTGGATATCAGCTTCTAAATTTTGCCTTCTTCTTTTTTAGCAACAATTGTTTCAGTTCCGGATGATGGCCCTGTTTACCGTGAAACGAGAGATCTGACTTTATTTATTGTTGAACCCTGGAATGCCTGGTCGTCATTGACATTTTTAATTCCAGTGCTGATCTTTTTGTGGCAACTTCGCGGAAAGCATGCCCAATATGCTTTTATTGTCTGGTTTTGTTGTCCGCTGCTTGTGATCGGTGGATTAGGGAGTACTTTTTTTCATGCTTTCCGTACTTCTACTTTCTTGTTGTTAATGGATGCCATTCCCATTGTAATCCTAGTAGTTGGAATCAGTATCTGGATGTGGTTGAAAGTACTTCCCAA
>CBFGPJ010000375.1:0-3956 GCA_965650615.1 uncultured Fluviicola sp.
GTAATAGCAGGTTGCAAATTGGTTTAAAAATTAAACTGTATTAAATAGAAAATAATAGGGGCGGAATCCCGCAAATGCGGGACCGCCCCTATTATAATGCAAAACGAATTCGCAATTTGTAATTATTTAATGTGCGTGTAATTTCCAGGTAGAAGTAATGTTTCTCGACGCTGCATTTTTGTTTGCTTTATCTGTCAGATCTTTCCAAACCTGCCCGATCCCTGCTTCCAAAGCCGCTTTTTCATCCTGGAATACATCCCACATAACCCGTGGGTCCTGGAAATAGTGTTTCACAAAATTCGTATCAAAATCTCCCGAGCGGAATGCCGGGTGCATCATCACAAATTTCCCGAAATCCAAAGTCGTTTTCAATCCGGAGATCTCATAATTGTTGATCGCAATGATCATCTTTTCCATTGCTTCTTCACGGGTTTCTCCCCAAACAACCAATTTAGCGATCATCGGATCGTAATAGATCGGAACTTCCATTCCTTCTTCAAAAGCATCGTCTACACGCGCCATGTCTTTTCTCGGTCTGCGGTATCTGTTCAATGTACCGATATCCGGAATAAATCCATTCAAGGTATCTTCTGCATATACACGTACTTCGATGGAATGTCCGTGAATGCTTAATTCATCCTGCAATTTTGGTAAACGTTCTCCTCTGGCTACACGCACCTGCCATTCAACCAGGTCCGTTCCGGTGATCTCTTCTGTAACAGGATGCTCTACCTGTAAGCGTGTATTCATTTCCAGGAAATAGAAATTCAAATCGGCGTCCAACAAGAACTCAACGGTTCCTGCGCCTTCGTAGTTACATGCTTTACAAACTGCAACTGCTGCCTCTCCCATTCGCTTGCGTAAATCCGGAGTTAAAACTGCCGAAGGAGCTTCTTCAATTACTTTTTGGTGGCGGCGCTGGATCGAACATTCACGCTCGAACAAATAAACAGTATTCCCCATTTGGTCTGCAAAAACCTGGATCTCAATGTGGCGTGGTTTTGTTACGAATTTCTCAATGAAAACCGCATCATCTCCAAAAGAAGAACGTGCTTCACTTTGGGCCATTTTCATTTGTTCTTCAAATTCTGCAACGTTTTCAACCAAACGCATTCCTTTTCCACCACCGCCGGCAGATGCCTTGATCAAAATAGGAAAACCAACTTCCGCAGCAATTTTCTTCGCAGCTTCTACATCCGTAATGGCTTCGTCTACTCCGGGAACCAATGGAACATTGTAATTCTTTACCGCTTGTTTTGCTGAAAGTTTGTCGCCCATAATCTCCATTGCTTCCGGAGAAGGTCCGATAAACTTAATTCCTGCTTCTTTCACCTTTCTGGCAAAACCGGCATTTTCCGATAAGAAACCATAGCCCGGGTGAATTCCTTCCACTCCCAGTTCCTTACAATATTTTAAGATCAGGTCTTGTTGCAAATAGGACTCTGAAGAAGGTGATTTTCCAACATACACCGCTTCATCAGCTTCCTGTACATGTGGTGCGTTCGCATCAGCATCCGAATAAATTGCTACGGTAGCAATGTTCATTTTCTTTAATGAGCGGATAACTCTTCGGGCTATTTCTCCTCTATTTGCAATTAAAACTTTTTTCATAGATCACTTCAATGGCGGTAAAAATAAGTAAAATGCAATTAATGCGGCAAAGACAACAGAAAAGGTTAAAACGGATCATCCGTTTAAAGCTTTCAAATACTTGATAACAATTTGAACTTCAGGGAACAGGTGCCGGATTGGGTTCCGGCTCCGGTTCGGGCTCCGTAGCAGGGATATTGTTTTCATCCTCTTTTTTCTCGGTTGGAATAGCTGGAGATTGTCCCGGAATAAAATCCACCGGAACGCGGTTCTTACGCTTGGAGTTGTTTACCTTGTTCTTCTTTCTGAACAGGTTGGCGAAAAACTCAATAATCCGTGATTCTGAAATATTGTTGAAGGATTCCTCATAATGCAGACCGACACCCTGGGTAAATTCACCTTTATCCTTGTTACTTAAAACTCCTTTATCATTGGATTCATTGAAGATCGACACGCGGAATGTTCCATCATCATTAATCAGGTATTCCAGGTTAAAGGAACCGATCAGGGAATTTTGCGCTGTACCGGTTGTCGTGTTATTGGAAACTCCCAGGGAAGTTTTCAAGATAATATTCTGTCTTGCTCCGTATGCCCGTTGTAAACCAATCTGATAATTTTTATCTCCGGTGACCGAATTATCGTTGTATCCGACATTGATCTTCATGTCTTTGGACAATTGATCAAAAGCAGCGTTTAACTGTTGGGTAATTACTTCCGCAACGCCACCGTAACTTCCGTTTCCAGTGTTACCCGTACCCTGGAAACGATTGAATACCAGCAATGCAAAGAACTGCTTTTGAAGCTCATCCTTATCCGATCGGATCTTGCTTAAGACCGCTTTTCCGGACTCGCTGACATTCGGAACTTCAATATCCAATGTAATGAGCGGATTGGAAAGTGTTTGGGTAATGTTCAATACACAACGCACTTCCGATTTGGTTTCTGCCGAACCACCGATCTGATCGCGATTTAACTCATCCAAACTCGCATTCACTTTGTAATAAGCCTTAATATCGAGGTTTGCATCGTACGGGCTTCCTGTCCAGGTAATACTGCTTCCCTGGTCGATCTGGAAGGTTTTCCGGATCGGATTCAATACAAATTCGTATTGTCCGCTGTTGATCACATATTGCCCCGTCATCCGGATCTGGTCCATATTATCTACCGACAATTGGATGTTTCCACGGCCTTTTGCTTCGATAAATTCATTTGTTTGGTCATTCAGGATCAATTTAATATTCGCATCGGGTGTTGCAGCAATATCGAGGTTCAGGTTTACGCCCGTTAAATTGATCTTCTTATCCGATGCGATCGAATCCGTGTTGAAATCAATGAAATCAAATTCGCTGATTTCTTTTGCTCCATACATCGGCAGATTTACTTCCGTACCTTTTTGGGTCCTTGCAGAAACATCTATAGACGTGTTTCCTTTTTCAATCAGGATATTCGCTGTCCCTGTAGCATATGCTTTTCCATAATAAACCGTTCCTTCCCGATAGCCTGTATTCAATACCATGAACTTTTCTGTCGGACTCAAAGGTCGCTTGCTGATAGGATCTCTGAAGCCTCCAACGGACTGATCAAAAGCAACGTCAAAACTTAAGGAGAAATCCTTGAAGTTGTCGTGGAATATTGTTGCAATCGCGTAAGCAGTATTTCCATCATCGTCCAATACCGGGAAAGTTCCATAAATACCGTCATTCTTACCGTCGAATTTGAGCGGTCCGCTCAAACTGTAATGTGTTCCGAGAACTCCTACTTTCAATCCACCTTTTTTCAATTGCAGATCTCCGGTAATTTCAGGTTCTTCAATACTTCCCGTTGCATGAATCACCCCTTTCAATGTTCCGCTGATGTCTGAAATAACATCCGGATCCAGAAACGCATTTGTAAAAGACAAATTCATGTCCTTAAATTCAAGGTCAAAGTTAATATTGTCTTCTTTTTTCATCGGAAGTACATACCCGTTGAAATCAAAGGTTTGAAGATTTTTATACTTTAGATCACCATTCAAGATGATCTTTTGTTCCAGGTCAATCCAGATTCCGTTGACGTGCACATCTCCTACTTCCTGCCCTTCCAGGAATAAGTCGTTCAGAACGAAATCTCCGTCTACTTTAATCTCTGTAAACGGTGTTGCCAAACGTGCGGTTCCATCCAGACTTCCTTCCATCTTGATCGCCGTTCCCATAAGTGAAGAGAATTCTTCAACGTGTAATTCGTGGGCGTTGATCGTTAGATAATCTTCCGGATTTTCGGATAAAACACCATTTACAGCCAGGAACTGATTGTCTCGTTCCAGCATCAGGTGATTGATCTCAAAGTGTTTGTCCTTATAGATCAACTGCCCTGTATTCATTATTTCC